>DATHUT010000191.1:0-2966 GCA_035462005.1 Gammaproteobacteria bacterium
AGCCTGGGCCAGTCCGGCTGTTTCAGTTTCTTTCCCAGCAAGAATCTGGGCGGCTTCGGTGACGGGGGGATGGTCAGCTGCAACGACGACGACCTGGTCCACAAGCTGCGCACATTGCGCAATCACGGCAGCGAGACCCGCTACCATCATGACGAAATCGGCTACAACAGCCGGCTCGATGAAGTGCAGGCCGTGGTGTTGCGCATCAAATTGCGACACATCGAGCACTACAATGCACAGCGTCGCCGGGTCGCCCGCCGCTACCGGGAATGCCTGCACGGCAGTCCGCTACAATGCCCGCCTGAGCACGGCGCGGAACAGCACGTCTACCACCAGTTCACCCTGCTTTGCGATCACCGCGACCGCCTGGCGGACGCGCTCGCCCGGGCCGGGGTCGCCAGTGCGATCCATTATCCCCTGCCCCTGCACAGGCAAAAGGCCCTGCATGGCCACTGCCGCCATGGCGAACTGCCCGTCAGCGAGCAGGTGGCGGAACGTTGTCTGTCACTGCCCATGTACCCGGAACTGCGCGATGAACAAGTGGAATACATCGCCGATGTCATCCGCTCGGTAGTGGGCATTGCCTGATTCCATTCGTGGGTAGAGAGCCATGTGTCATACTGCCTTCCCTGTGGCTCGCGCACCCGGGAATATGAGTATACTGTCACCATTATGACGAAGGTCGCCACGCCCACACCGCGCACCCTGACCATCGATGGCAACCAGGCCGCCGCCCTGGTGGCGCACCGTCTCAACGAGGTCATCGCCATCTATCCCATCACCCCGGCCTCGCCTATGGGCGAATGGGCCGATGAATGGTCCTCGCGCGGCCAGCAAAATCTCTGGGGCACGGTGCCGCGCATCATCGAGATGCAGAGCGAGGGCGGCGCCGCCGGGGCCATCCATGGCGCCCTGCAGGCCGGCGCCCTCGCGACGACCTTCACCGCCTCCCAGGGGCTGCTGCTGATGCTGCCCAATATGTACAAGATCGCGGGCGAGCTGACGCCGACGGTATTCCATATCGCCGCCCGTTCACTGGCCTGCCAGGCCCTGTCCATCTTCGGCGACCACAGCGACGTGATGGCGGCGCGCATGACCGGCTTCGCGCTGCTCTGCTCCAACTCTCCCCAGGAGGTCATGGACTTCGCTCTGCTGGCCCAGGCCGTGAGCCTGGAGAGCCGCATCCCGGTGCTGCATTTCTTCGACGGCTTCCGCACCTCCCACGAGTTGGCCAAGCTCACGCCCCTCGAGGACGAGACCCTGGGCGCCATGCTCGACCCGGACTGGATCGCGTCCCACCGGGCACGCGCCCTGTCGCCCGAGCACCCGGTGCTGCGCGGCAGCTCGCAGAATCCCGATGTGTATTTCCAGGCGCGCGAGACCGTCAATCCCTACTACCAGGCCTTTCCCGGTCTGTTGCGGTCGGCCATGGACCGCTTCGCCCAACTCACCGGCCGCCAGTATCGCCTGTACGAATACCAGGGCTGCGCGGAGCCGGAACGGCTGCTGATACTCATGGGCTCCGGGGCCGAAACGGCACAGGAGACCCTCGACTGTCTCGTCGGCCAGGGCGAACGCCTGGGCCTGATCAAGGTGCGCCTGTACCGGCCCTTCGATGCGCAGGCCCTGCTGGCGGCCATCCCCGACAGCGTGGGCGCCATTGCCGTGCTGGACCGCACCAAGGAGCCGGGGGCGGACGGCGAACCCCTGTACAAGGACGTGCTGACCGCCATTGCGGAGGCCTGGTCCCGTGGCGAGAGCCGGTTCCGCACCATGCCGCGCATCATCGGCGGCCGCTACGGCCTGTCCTCCAAGGAATTCACCCCCGGCATGGTCAAGGCGGTGTACGACGAACTGGCCAGAGCGCAACCAAAGAACCATTTCACCATCGGCATTCACGACGATGTGAGCCATACCAGCCTGGACTGGGACGAGGGGTTTCGCACCGATGCCCACGCGAACCGCTTCCAGGCCCTGTTCTACGGCCTGGGCAGTGACGGCACCGTCAGCGCCAACAAGAACAGCATCAAGATCATCGGCGAGACCACCGATCTGCATGCCCAGGGTTATTTCGTCTACGACTCGAAGAAGGCCGGCGCCGTCACGGTCTCGCACCTGCGCTTCGGCCCCGATCCCATCCACTCCAGCTACCTGATCGGCGACCAGGACGCCAACTTCGTCGCCTGTCACCAGCCGGTGTTCCTGGAACGCTACCCCATGCTGGACAAGGCTGCGCCCGGCGCCGTGTTCCTGCTCAACTCGCCGGCAGCACCGGACCAGGTGTGGGGCACGCTGCCGCGCGCCATGCAGGAGCAGATCCTCGCCAAGGGCATCCGGCTCTACAGCATCGATGCCTATGCCGTGGCCGAACAGGCAGGCATGGGCAAGCGTATCAACACCGTCATGCAAACCTGTTTCTTTGCCATCTCCGGCATCCTGCCGCGCGAACAGGCCATCGACGCCATCAAGGAAGCGGTGCGCAAGACCTATGGCCGCAAGGGCAAGCGCATCGTGGAGATCAACTTCAAGGCCATCGACGCCAGCCTGGCCGGCCTGCACGAGATCCCCGTCCCCGATACCGCGGACAGCGACTTCGACATCCCCGCGCCGGTACCGGACACGGCCCCGGCCTTTGTGCGCGAAGTCACCGCCGAGATCATCGCCGGGCGTGGCGACCGGATCCCCGTCAGCCGCCTGCCCGCCGATGGCAGCTTTCCGCTCGGCACCGCCGCCTATGAAAAGCGCAACCTGGCGTTGGAGATCCCGGTGTGGGATCCGGAGCTCTGTACCCAATGCGGTAAATGCCCGCTGGTCTGCCCGCACGCCGCCATCCGCAGCAACATCTATCCCGAGGAGGCGCTGGCCGATGCGCCCGAGGGTTTCCTGTCCCATCCCATGCTGGGCAAGGATTTCCCCAAGGGCCTGCGCATCAGCTACCAGGTGGCGCCGGAGGACTGCACCGGCTG
>DATHUT010000192.1:0-5026 GCA_035462005.1 Gammaproteobacteria bacterium
ATCGGACATCTTCGATCACCTGATGGCGATCCTGCCCGAATTTGGCCTGCGCCTGTTCCAGCACCCCAGCGGCGCGGACCTGCGCGAATTACGTCTCGGGGTCAGCGGTTCCCAAGGATGATGGTGACAACGCCGGCAAACACCAGCGCACCGCCGATCACTACGCTGGCGTTGATGTGCGCCTCGCGAAACAACAACCAGGTGAACAAGGCCACGAATACCGGATAGGAAATCTCAATCACCGCCGCCAGGGTGGCGCTCTTGCCGCCGATGGCCAGGTACAGGAATACCGTGCCCATCAGGCTGGTGAGGGACACGGCGAGGATCAGGGCGCGTATCCCCCAGTCGAGTCCCATCAGGGTTTGCAGGTCCGCCAGTACCGGACGCACGAAGAAGGGGCCCAGCACGAACAGGGGCAGTACCGAGATCACCAGCACCGAGGGCAGGGAGATGTATTTCAGGGCATGGCCGATGAGGGGGTAGTGGATGCCCCACATGATGGCGGCGCCCAGTGCGGCGATGTACCAGGGGATCAGGTTCATGTCGGTTTCCTGTCGAATTTCACTGTCGGGACCCCACACCACCTGCGGTTTATTCAGTGGCTGCGTTCGATGATATAGCCGGACAGCCAGCGTAGCGGATCCGCCTCCGTACCGGATTCCGCCAGGCTGGCCAGGGCCGCCTCGTGCAGTTCCCGCGCCCGCTGCCGGGCGCCTTCCAGTCCCAGCAGGGCGGGGTAGGTGGGCTTTTCCAGGGCCTGGTCCGCCTGGGCTGTCTTGCCCAGCACCTCGGTGCTGCCTTCCACATCGAGGATATCGTCCACCACCTGGAAGGCCAGGCCGATGCACTTGGCGTAGTGATCCAGTGCCTCCAGCCGGTCCGGTGCCAGTTCCGGATTGGCCATGGCGCCCAGCAGGACACTGGCGCGGATCAGGGCACCGGTCTTGTGGATGTGCATGTCTTCCAATTCCGCGATGTCCAGGTGCTTGCCTACGGACGCCAGGTCGATGGCCTGGCCGCCCACCATACCCCGGGAACCGGCCGCCAGGGCCAGTTGTTCAACCATGGCCAGGCGGGCAGCAGGGGCAAGGCCGCCCTCATGGTCGTGGGCCAGGATATGGAAGGCGAGGGCCTGCAGGGCATCACCGGCCAGTATGGCCTGGGCCTCGCCGAAGGCGATGTGACAGGTGGGCTTGCCGCGCCGCAGGGCATCGTCGTCCATGGCGGGCAGATCGTCGTGGACCAGGGAATAGGTGTGGATCAGTTCCACGGCGCAGGCCGGGGTATCGAGGCGTTCCGCGGGGACCCCGGCCACCTGACCGGCGGCGTACACCAGCAGGGGGCGTACCCGCTTGCCGCCATCGAGGCAGACATAGCGCATGGCCTGGTGCAGGGAGGCGGGGTGGATACCGGCGGCGGGCAGGCAGTGATCCAGTGCGGCTTCCACCCGTGCCTGGCAGGCGGTCATGAAGGCCAGCAGGCGTGGGTCAATCATCGCGGGAAGTGAAATCCTGCAGCTGTTCGCCGCCGTCCTTTTCCAGCAGGACCTGGACCTTCTGCTCCGCCTCCTGCAACGCCTGCTGGCAATTGCGGGTGAGCTGGATGCCGCGCTCGAAGGATTGCAGGGATTCCTCCAGGCTGAGGTCGCCCTGTTCCATTTTTTCCACCAGCGCCTCCAGTTCGGCGAGGGCCTGTTCGAAATCGGGGGGGGTAGTGCGTTTCCGGCTCACAGCGGGCAACTCCTATAATGTGGGCTTACGTTACCCAGCGCGGCCCCCGCGGTCAAACCACTCCTCCATGACTGGAAAGGGCTTTTCCGTGTTGACAGGGTCTGCTGGCTGGGATATTGTCTTGTCCAGTTTAGACTTGTTCTAAATCAATCGCCGGAACGGTTTTCCGGCATTCCATGTTCATATCGGAGGAAACCACCATGGATCTGAAAGGCAGCAAAACCGAAGACAACCTGAAGGCCGCGTTTTCCGGCGAATCCCAGGCCAACCGCCGTTACCTGTACTTCGCGGCCAAGGCCGACGTGGAAGGCTACAACGATGTGGCTTCCGTGTTCCGTTCCACCGCTGAAGGTGAAACCGGCCACGCCCACGGTCACCTGGAATACCTGGAAGCCGTCGGCGATCCCGCCACCGGCCTCCCCATCGGTGGCACCAGCGACAACCTGAAGGCCGCCATTGCCGGTGAAACCCACGAGTACACCGACATGTACCCGGGCATGGCCAAGTCCGCCCGTGACGAAGGCTTCGACGAAATCGCCGACTGGTTCGAAACCCTGGCCAAGGCCGAACGTTCCCACGCCAACCGGTTCCAGAAGGCGCTGGACGCCCTGGACAGCTAAGGTCCGGAAAGCAGGGGCCGGGGTGTGTCATCCCGGCCTCGGGCCGCTCATACCTCGGTTTGTCATTCCGGCGCATGCCGGAATCCAGGGGGTTCGGTATCTGGATTCCGGCATGCGCCGGAATGACGAGGTAACAGCCGGAGTGCCGAGGTTACAACCGGCATGACGGGGTAACAGCCGGCATGACGGGGTGATCACGGTTTCCGGAAATGATTTCATTACCTGGTAGTCTGCGCACAGTGGGAGAGCGAACATGACGGCACGGGAAGGTAGTCTGGAGGCGCCGACACGGCACAGCCTGGATTGGCAGAACCCGGAGTTCTATGACGAGGGCAGCCTGTTCACGGAGCTCGAGCGGGTCTTTGACATCTGCCACGGCTGTCGACGTTGCTTTAACCTGTGTAATTCCTTTCCCACCCTGTTCGATGCCATCGACGAATCCGAGACCATGGAACTGGACGGTGTCCCGCGCCAGGTCTACTGGGACGTGGTCGACCACTGTTACCTCTGTGACATGTGCTTCATGACCAAGTGTCCCTACGTGCCGCCCCACGAATGGAACGTGGATTTCCCCCATTTGATGCTGCGGGCCAAGGCGGTCAAATTCAAGCAGGGCAAGACCCGCGGCCGCGACAAGCTGCTGACCTCCACAGACCTGGTGGGCAGCCTGGCGGGTATTCCCGTGGTGTCCGGTGTGGTCAATGCCAGCAACCGCAACCCGGCGGCCCGCAAGCTGCTGGACAAGGTGCTGGGTGTGCATCCCAACGCCAAGCTGCCGGAATACCACAGCAAGACCCTGCGCAAGCGCCTGCGCGATCACAATCCCGCCAGCGCCAGTGTAGAGGAAGCCGGCCCGACCCGAGGCAAGGTGGCCCTGTTCGCCACCTGTTATGGCAACTACAACGAGCCGCACATCGGCGAGGACCTGGTGGCGGTGTTCGAGCACAATGGCATCCCGGTGCGCCTGGTGGACAAGGAACAGTGCTGCGGCATGCCCAAGCTGGAGCTGGGTGATCTGGAGTCCGTGGCCAGGGCCAAGGAGGCCAACATCCCGATGCTCGCCAAACTGATCGATGAGGGCTGGGATATCGTCGGCCCGGTGCCCTCCTGCGTACTGATGTTCAAGCAGGAATTGCCGCTGATGTTCCCCAACGATGCGGATGTCGCCAAGGTGCGCGACAACATCTACGACCCCTTCGAATACCTGATGCTGCGCCACAAGCACGGCAAGTTGAAGACCGATTTCAAGAACAGCCTGGGATCGATTTCCTACCATGTGGCCTGTCATCTGCGGGTGCAGAATATCGGCATGAAAACCCGTGACCTGCTGCAGATGGTGCCCGACACCAGTGTGGACGCCATCGAGCGCTGTTCGGGCCATGATGGCACCTATGCCGTGAAATCGGAGTTTCACGAAATATCCATGAAGATTGCCAAGCCGGTGGTGAACCGGGTGGAAAAGGCCAGCCCCGATCACTACAGCAGTGATTGTCCCATGGCCGGCCACCAGATCAGCAACGGCCTGCAGGGTGATTCCGAACCCGAACATCCCCTGTGCCTGCTGCGCAAGGCCTACGGGATCTGATACACGACGAAAGCTTTCCGTCATCCCGGCGAAAAATTTCCGTCATCCCGGCGAATGCCGGGATCCAGTGCGGTCGGATGCATGGATCCCGGCCTGCGCCGGGATGACGAAACCAACGAGTGATTTTCAAGAGGAGCAGTTCCATGAATACGCAATACGGGAAACTGACCCGCGACGACCTGTTCAACCTGGAACGCTATGCCGAGACACGTGCGGATTTCCGCGCCCAGGTCATGGCCCACAAGAAACACCGCCAGGTGCATCTGGGTGACATGGCGACTCTCTATTTCGAGGATCGCCTGACCATGCAGTACCAGATCCAGGAAATGCTGCGCGTGGAGCGCATCTTCGAGTCGGCGGGAATCCAGGAGGAACTGGATGCCTACAACCCCCTCATTCCCGATGGCAGTAACTGGAAGGCCACCTTCATGATCGAGGTGCCGGACGAGGACGAACGGCGCAAGGTGCTGGCCCGGCTCATCGGTATCGAGGACAAGGTGTGGGTGCGGGTCGAGGGCTTCGAGCCGGTGTTCGCCATCGCCGACGAGGACCTGGAGCGCGACACGGCGGAAAAGACCTCCTCGGTGCATTTCCTGCGTTTCGAACTGACTCCGGAGATGGTGGCCGCGGTCAAGGGTGGCGTGGCCATTGCCGCCGGCATCGCCCATGAGGCCTGTACCACCCAGCTCGATCCGTTGCCCGCCGGCGTGCGTGATTCCCTGGCGGCGGACCTGGCCTGATCCTTATCCCAATGGTTACAATTCCACCTGTCATCACCGCCCCGCCCACGCTACACTGTGCCGGTTTTCCATTCCGGTAGCCTGTAACGTTTTATGAGCAATGCCTACGACGCCGCCTCCATCGAGGTATTGAGTGGTCTCGACCCGGTGCGCAAGCGCCCGGGCATGTATACGGACACCACCCGCCCCAACCACCTGGCCCAGGAAGTCATCGACAACAGCGTCGACGAGGCCATGGCCGGCCACGCCAAGACCATCGAGGTGAGCGTCTACAAGGATGGTTCACTCGAGGTGCGCGACGATGGCCGCGGCATGCCCGTGGATATCCATCCCGGGCAGGGCATCAGCGGT
>DATHUT010000193.1:0-6180 GCA_035462005.1 Gammaproteobacteria bacterium
ATCCCCTGGCCGCGTACATAAATGAGGGTGTTGGCCGTGCCCAGGTCGATGGACAGGTCATTGGAGAAAAGGCCCATTAAGCGTTTGAACATATTAGGTGCGGCATCCGTGGGTAAGCTTAAGGTGGGTAATCTAGCAACGGGGGGGATTTTGGGCAAGGCATCAAGTGTGCTACCGTTTCCGATTTAGTCAGCCCGTCACTGATCGGAGACAGAGAATGGCGTTGGATTCCGCTGCCGTGGCCCGTATTGCCCACCTGGCCCGCCTGGGCATCGAGGCGGCCGATATTCCCGAGTATGCCCGCAACCTGTCCGATATCCTGGCCTTCGTCGAACAGCTCGATGCGGTGGCCACCGCGGGCGTACCGCCCCTGGCCCATCCCCTGGAGGCCCGCCAGCGGCTGCGTCCCGACGAAGTGACCGAAACCGACCGCCGGGAGGTGTTTCAGGCCATTGCCCCCCGTGTCGAGGCCGGGCTGTACCTGGTCCCCAAGGTCATCGAGTAATCCCCGCCGGAACCGGAAGCGAATCCTATGCACCGCAAGACCCTGCGTGAACTGGCCGACGGCCTGCGCGCCCAAGCCTTCTCCAGCGTGGAACTGACCCAGGCCTTCCTGGACCGCATCCAGGCCCACGATGAGCGGCTCAACAGCTTCATCACCGTCACGGCGGAGCCGGCCCTCGCTGCCGCCCGCGCGGCCGACGCGCGGCGTGCGGCGGGTGAGGACGGACCCCTGCTGGGCCTGCCCTTCGCGCACAAGGACATCTTCTGCACCGAGGGGGTGAAGACCAGCTGTGGCTCCAAGATGCTGGACAACTTCATTGCCCCCTACGACGCCACGGTGACGGCGAAGCTGAAGGCGGCCGGCGCGGTCATGCTGGGCAAGACCAACATGGACGAGTTCGCCATGGGCTCCTCCAACGAGACCAGCTACTACGGCCCGGTGCGCAACCCCTGGGATCCGGACACAGTGCCCGGCGGTTCCTCCGGCGGTTCCGCCGCCGCGGTGGCGGCGCGGCTGGCGCCGGCCGCCACCGGCACCGACACCGGCGGCTCCATCCGCCAGCCGGCGGCCCTGTGCGGGCTGACCGGTCTCAAGCCCACCTATGGCTGCGTGTCCCGCTACGGCATGATCGCCTTCGCCTCCAGCCTCGACCAGGCTGGCCCCATGACCCAGAGTGCCGAAGACGCGGCGCTCATGCTGGGCGTGATGGCCGGTTTCGACCCGCGCGATTCCACCAGCGTGGAACGCCCGGCGGATGACTATTGTGCTGGGCTCGGGAATTCCCTGCAGGGCCTGCGCATCGGCCTGCCACGGGAATATTTCGGTGAGGGGCTGGATGGCACCGTGGCCAAGGTGATCGAGACCGCCATTGGGGAATACCGCAAGCTGGGCGCCGAGGTGGTGGACATCAGCCTGCCCAACAGCCACCTGGCGGTACCCGCCTACTACGTGGTGGCGCCCGCCGAGTGCTCCTCCAACCTGTCGCGCTTCGACGGTGTGCGCTTCGGCCATCGCTGCGAGGATCCGCATGACCTGCAGGATCTCTATGTGCGCTCCCGTGGCGAGGGCTTCGGCGCCGAGGTGAAGCGGCGTATCATGATCGGCACCTATGCCCTGTCCTCCGGCTATTACGATGCCTATTACCTCAAGGCGCAGCAGATTCGGCGCCTGATCCGCGAGGACTTTTTGAAGGCCTTCGAGCAGGTGGATGTGCTCATGGGGCCGACTGCGCCCGGCACCGCCTTTCGCCTGGGCGAGAAGAGCGACCCGGTCAGCATGTACCTGTCCGACATCTACACCATCGCCACCAACCTGGCGGGCCTGCCCGGCATGTCCATCCCGGCCGGCTTCGTAAACGGCCTGCCGGTGGGGCTGCAGCTGATCGGTAACTACTTCGCGGAAGGCAGACTACTCAACGCCGCCCACCAATACCAGCAGGTGACCGACTGGCACCGGCGCCTGCCGGCGGGATTTTGAGGATGAAAACCTCATAATCGCCAAGGACGCCAAGAACGCCAAGAACGCCAAGGTTGATAGGGTGAATCATCTGGTGGCGGATGACCTTGCTTGATCGCAGTGCGCCCGGTTATGCCACAGGTACAATATACAAACTTAACCTTGGCGTCCTTTGCGATCTTGGCGCACTTGGCGTCTGAAAGGTTTTCGGCGGTTAACACAGCAAAGGTCAAACGAAGATGGAATGGGAAACGGTAATCGGGCTGGAGATCCACACCCAGCTGGCCACGCGCAGCAAGATCTTCTCCGGCGCCGCCACCCGCTATGGCGCGGAGCCCAACACCCAGGCCTGTGCCGTGGATCTGGGCCTGCCCGGGGTGCTGCCGGTGCTGAACGCCGAGGCGGTGCGCATGGCGGTGAAGTTCGGTCTGGCCACCGGCTGCACCATTGCGCCCATGTCCGTGTTCGCGCGCAAGAACTACTTCTACCCCGACCTGCCCAAGGGCTACCAGATCAGCCAGTTCGAGCTGCCCATCGTGCATGGCGGTCACATCGACATCCTGCTCGAGGACGGCACCGGCAAGCGCATCGGCCTGACCCGTGCCCACCTGGAAGAGGATGCCGGCAAGTCCCTGCACGAGGACTTCCACGGCATGACCGGTATCGACCTCAACCGCGCCGGCACGCCGCTGCTGGAGATCGTCTCCGAGCCCGACATGCGTTCCGCCGCCGAGGCGGTGGCCTATATGAAGAAGATTCATTCCCTGGTGCGCTACCTGGAGATCTGCGACGGCAACATGCAGGAAGGTTCCTTCCGCTGCGATGCCAACGTCTCCGTGCGCCCCAGGGGACAACAGGAATTCGGCACCCGCACCGAACTGAAGAACATCAACTCCTTCCGCTTCGTGGAGCGCGCCATTAATTTCGAGGTGGAGCGCCAGATCGACGTGCTGGAAGGCGGCGGCAAGATCATCCAGGAAACCCGCCTGTTCGATCCGGACAAGAATGAAACCCGGCCCATGCGCAGCAAGGAGGAGGCGAACGATTATCGCTACTTCCCCGATCCCGACCTGCTGCCGGTGGAACTGGACGCCGCCTTTATCGAAACCGTGCGCGCCACCCTGCCGGAACTGCCCGATGCCAAGCAGCAGCGCTTCATGGCCGACTATGATCTTTCCGCCTACGATGCCGGCGCCCTCACCGCCAGCCGCGAGCTGGCCGATTATTTCGAGGAGGCCGCGCGCGTGGGTGGTGACGGCAAGCTGGCTGCCAACTGGGTGACGGGGGAGCTGGCCGGCCTGCTCAACCGCGAAGGCCTGGAGATCACCGCCAGCCCGGTCAGCGCCGCCAGCCTCGGCGGCCTGTTGCTACGCATCCGCGACAATACCCTGTCCGGCAAGCTCGCCAAGCAGGTGTTCGAGGACATGTGCAGCGGCGCCGGCGAGGCCGATGCCATCATAGAACAGAAGGGTCTCAAGCAGATCACCGATACCGGCGCCATCGAGAAGATCATCCAGGACGTGCTCGACGCCAGTCCGAAACAGATCGAGCAATACCGCAGTGGCCAGGAAAAAATCTTCGGCTATTTCGTCGGTCAGGTCATGAAGGCCACCCAGGGCAAGGCCAACCCCGCCCAGGTCAACGAGCTGTTGAAGAAGCTGTTGGCTGAGTGATTGGGGATCCTCTGATCGGCTTATGTACTGTCATGCCGGCGCAGGCCGGCATCCATGTTCCTGATCCTTCTGGATTCCGGCATTCGCCGGAATGACAAAAAATGTATTGGTCAGGAGTTCCTCGGGTTTCTGTGACAACTACAGTTTTCAGGATGCTCCATCGTTCGCCATGAACCCCCGCGACAAAGACACACTGCACCGCTTCCTGTTCGAACGCACCAACGTGCGCGGCGAGCTGGTGCACCTCGATGCCAGCTGGCAGGCGGCACTGGAGCGCAAGGACTATCCCGCCCCGGTGCGGGAGTTGCTCGGCCAGGCCTTCGCGGCCGCGGCCATGCTGTCCGCCACCATCAAGTTCGACGGGTCCCTGACCCTGCAGATCCAGTCCAGTGGGCCGGTCAGCCTGCTGGTGGTACAGGCTACGGCCGGGCGCAACATCCGCGGCCTGGCCCACTGGCATGGCGCGGTGGTCGACGGCGGTTTCACCGACCTGGTGGGCAGTGGCCGGCTGGCCATCACCATTGATTCCGGTGCCATGGGTGAGCGCTACCAGGGTATCGTCGATCTGCGCCAGGACAGCCTGGCACTGTGCCTGGAAGACTATTTCCGCCAGTCGGAACAGCTTGCCACCCGTTTGTGGCTGGCCGCCGACGCCGAGAGCGCCGGTGGCATGCTGTTGCAGGAGCTGCCGCGCGCAACCCAGGACGAGGATGCCTGGGCGCGCGATGTCTACCTGGGCGAGACCCTGCGTCACGATGAGTTGTTGCAATTGCCGGCGCGGGAGATCCTGCACCGGCTCTATCACGAAGAAGACGTGCGCCTGTTCGAGGGCGAGCCGGTGAGTTTTCGCTGCAGCTGTTCCCGGGAGCGTATCGAGAACATGCTGCGTGGCCTGGGTCCCGCGGAAGTGCAGGATATCCTCCAGGAACAGGGCCGTGTGCGCGTGGACTGTGAATTCTGCAATCAGCGCTACGAGTTCGATCCCGTCGACGTGGAGGCCCTGTTCGCCGCCGCCGACCAACCCGAGGTGCCGGCCACGCGGCATTGAGGATCGTAGGGGCGGCCTCAAGGTGAGACCGCGTAGCGGTCGAGAGAGTGCCCTGGGGCATGGCCGCGAACGGGGTGCCCACCCTGCAATTTGCGGGCAGAGCCCGCCTACGGATTGCCGATGGCGTTACCCGGTGTGAGGCCGCACACCGGGCACTCCGGGTCCTTGCGCAGTTTCATTTCCCGCCACTCCATGGTCATGCCATCCAGGATCAGCAGGCGGCCGGCAAGTGTCTCACCCATACCCGTCAGCAGCTTGATGGCCTCCAGGGCCTGGATACTGCCGATGATGCCCACCAGCGGCCCCAGTACGCCGTTCTCCGCACAGGTCTCCTCCAGTTCTCCCTCGTCGCGGTACAGGCAGCGATAGCAGGGACGGTTGCCGTCACGCATATCGAATACCGCTACCTGGCCCTCCAGGCGGATGGCGGCCCCGGATACCAGCGGTTTGCGCTGGCGTACGCAGGCGTCGTTGATGGCAAAGCGGGTGGTGAAGTTGTCCGAGCAGTCGAGCACGATGTCGGCGCTGCGTACCCGTTTCTCCAGGGCAGCCCCCTGCAGGCGTTCGGTGATGGCCTCCACCTGCAGCTCGGGATTGAGCTGGCGCAAGTGGTCCTGGGCCGATTCCGCCTTGGGCCGGCCGATATCCTGCTCCCGGTGCAGGATCTGGCGCTGCAGGTTGGAAGCTTCCACGGCATCGTCATCGGCGATGCTGAGCCGGCCGATGCCGGCGGCCGCCAGGTACAGCGCAGCGGGGGAGCCGAGGCCGCCGGCGCCGATGATCAGGGCATGACTGTCCAGCAGGGCCTGTTGGCCTTCGATGCCGAATTGGGGCAGCAGGATCTGGCGGCTGTAACGCAGCAGTTGGGGGTCGTCCATGGGCGGGAGTATAGCGGGACTGCTTCAGAGATACCGGCGCCAGTGCTCCGGGCGTTCGTCACGGCAGCCGTGGTTGTGGCGGCGGTAGTGTTCGATGAACAGATTGCGGGTGCAGTTACCGCCCTGGCAGCCATGGGTCTCGCGTTCCACCTGCTCGGTGTAGTAGTAGATGGCGCGTTTGACTTTCACCAGCAGGTTGTTGTCCAGGTGGTAACCCACCTCGACGAGGATCTCCTCGATGTGCTGCAGGCAGATGATGTGCACGTCATAAGTGACGTGCAGCACATGGTGCGTGGCGTCCGCCAGGCGCACCGCCAGGATGCCATCGAGATCACTGAGCAGCAGGGCGGCGCTCTGGGCCTGGTGAGGGTCCGGGTGGGGGTCGCGAAACAGGACTTCGCGGTGCTTGATGCGGTCTGGGTGGGTGCTGCCCATGCGTCCATCCTAACCATTCCGGTAGCGGAAGCAAGGTTAACCAACACTATGTTAGTGCATGTGGAAATGCTAATTGGGCAGTCCAGGAGCGTCTGTACTGGGTCGTCTGGGCAGGGTCAAACCTTGCCTTGTTGTGGGAAGTCCAGTTCCGGACGTTTTCCCTCGGTCATCCGGCTCTTGCCGGCC
>DATHUT010000194.1:0-8298 GCA_035462005.1 Gammaproteobacteria bacterium
CATGCCCAGCGAACGGAACAGGTTGTTGTCCACGTCCTTCCAGTGTTCCTTGCCGCTCACCACCAGGTCGGTGGATTTCTTGATGCTGCGGTCCTCGACTGCCACCTGGCCGATGCGCCCCAGGTATTGTTCCTCGCTGGCTGCCTCGAAGCGTTCGACCATGTTGTCGCACAGGAAGCCGGGCAGGGCATCGCGCTTTTCGAAAATGAAACTGTGCGGTTTGACCTCGTGGAGGGAGATGAGCGGCGGGCCCTCGGGATTGGGTCGGGACATGATGATCGGCTCTGGCATGAAGGATTCGAGTGACACCTGTAGGAGTGGGCTCTGCCCGCGAACGGGTGTGCCACACATGTTCGCGGGCAGAGCCCGCTCCTACAGGGGGTCTCGGGGCGCGTACGGGATTTTCTTACAGATGATGACGGTCGATCAAGGCTTCCATGTGTGGCGCGGCCCGTGGGCCGTGGCGCCGGTGCAGCTCCAGCAGGCCCTCGGCCAGGCCCAGCCAGTGATCGCGGGCGGTACTGGTGAGCTTTTCGAGGGCGCCGAGCTGCCCCGTGTCGCGCCAGTGTTCATACGCCGCGCGCAGGCTGGGGAAGATCTCGTGGCGCATGCCATTGAGGTTGGCCATGTAGAAGTGCAGGGAACCGGCCTGGCGTCGCTCCAGCAGGGCCGGCAGGGTGGAAAGGGCATCGGCCAGGTGGTCGCGCACGGCACGCGCCATGACCTCCGGGCGGGAGCGGTCCAGGCTGGACAGCATGTCCTGCCACTGGCTGCCGAGCTGGCGGCCGGCCATGACCTCGCCCAGTTCGTGCAGCACCACCACGTCCACCTCGTTGTCGGTCATCTGGTCGAGGGCCTGTTCCAGGTCGTGATCGAAATCGTAACTGGCAATGGCCCGGCCCATGGGGTTGTCGTTCTTGTGCCAGCGCCATTCCTCGAGCTTTTCCCACAGCATGCGGCGGAAGGATTCCCGCCGCACATAGATGGTCGTGCCCTGGCTCATGGCGGGTGGGGCAGTGAGGTCGCGGGCATGTTCGCGACCGGAGATCAGGATGCGGTAGCCATCCTGCGTCTCGACCCTCTCCAGGTCGGCGAGGAAGAAATGGGGTCGGTGGTTGTGGCCCAGGCCGCCGCTGTAGACCAGGCCCTGGTCGAGCAGGAATTCGTTGACACGGTCGGACTCGAAGGGGGGTACGCGTGCCTGGCCGATGACCAGGTCCTGGTACGGACGTTGTTCCAAGCCTTCCCAGAGGGCCTCCCGCGCCATCAGCCATTCGCCGACCGCTTCGCCGGGCAGGGAGGCGCCATAGGGATAGCCCTGTTCCCAGCGAAAATACTCGCGCATCTTGAGCAGGTAGATGCACATGGTGTAATCGCTGGCGTGGCGCGCATCGGCGATATGACAGTTGGTCTGTACCGTCTCACGCAAGGGCTGGAAGGCTGTCTCCATGGGTGATCACCACTGGCTGTAAAACAACGGTTGGAAGCCGGTCAATACCTGAGTAGAATACTCGGTTATGTATGCTAGCACGAGCCGGGGCGCCCCTGCCAGCCGTCCCGCCCGCGCCAGGAACCCTGTAACATCGGGCATCCTCCCGTCCCGCTGAACCTGTAGGAGAGTGAACAAGGTGGCCATTCGCGTAAAAAGCCGTTGGGCGAACAAAGACCGGAAACATAGTGCCGCGGAGGCGGCCAGTGCCTTGGCCTTCATTGCCTGGCGGATCGCCGGCAACATGGTGCTGAACCTGGAAAACGAGGGTTTTCAGACCGAGACCAATGTGCAGCGCCTACGCGCCATGTCCGAGGCCCTGTCCTTCCTGGTACACATCACCGACCGGTCGGTGGCGGACACCATGAGCCCGGAACAGCGCCAGACCTTCATCACCTCCTATGCCCTCAAGCTGGCGGACTATATGCAGGAAAATATGGACGATCTGGCAGGTGCCGACAAGGATTACCGCAAGGTTTTTATTGATGTCCTCAACGAACGCATGGCCGATTACGCGGACTTCAGTTTCAGCGAGGGCGAGCCGGGTTACGGCTTCAAACGCTACCTGGGCGAGAAGGTGACCGATGCCATGGGGCCCAAGGACCGCAAGTGGATCAGCGACCAGGTCATGGAAATCGAGGTGCCGGAGATGCTCAAGTCCCTGCGCAAGGGGCTGGGGGATCTGGCCGATCCGGAGAAGATCGACTGGGAGGCCTGAGATGCATGGTGACCTGAAATTCCCGTCGGATGGTGGCCCATATCACCCGTAGGAGCGAGCTTTGCCCGCGAATCGTTGCATCACGAAGCTGTTCGCGGGCAGAGCCCACTCCTACGGGTGGGAGGGTCTGATGAGCAGCAATAAAAAAGCGGGCCCAAGGCCCGCTTTTTTATGACGCGACTGCGAAGCTGGTCTTACTTCTTTACCCAGGCACTGAAATCGCCCAGTTCGCGATCCTTGCCCATTTCGTAACCGGCCTCGTACGCCTCGGTCAAGCGCTGTTCCTCGCGCGGGGGATTCAAGACATAGGCGCTCTGCCAGCCTTCGATGAAATCCGGGTCCACGCCGGCCTGTTCCATCTTGGTGGTCGCGTCATAGTATTGCTGGTTCATAGTGCTCTCCTTCGTAGGATGATTCGCTGTAAACCGTATGGTACGCAAGGTGCGCACCAATGGATTCCTGGTGGATCGCCCGCACGGCGGACCGATCCGAATTCCACCGTCCCGGGACGGTAACCCCCGGGTCCGGCGCGGGACACGAGGGCGTTTGACCGGCGGGAGTATACAAGTCCCCGCCGGGTGCCTGTATATCCCCATGGAGGTGGGGGCATGGCCGGGGCGAAAACCACGGATTATGCCAGTATTTCCCCCAATGCTCTAGCTTTTGGGGTATAACACCCCTCCACACCGGGCCGTACCATAGCCTGTCCAGAGGACCGGCATCGATGCCGGCGCATCGCCATCCCGGAACCACCCCGAGCTTTACGGAGGTCTACCATGCCTGATTTGCAAGATATTGATTTACAAAGTGGTCTGTCGGCCTTTGAGAGCCGCAGTTTCGCCCAGGCCTCCAAACTCCTGTCCCCCTTCGCTGAATCGGGACATCCCGAAGCCCAGCACCGCATGGCCATCATGTTCCAGAATGGCCTGGGCTGCGCCCGTCATGACGACCTGGCGCTGCGCTGGATGAAGGCCGCCGCCGAGCAGGGTCATGCCCTGGCCCAGCATGGCCTGGGATTCATGTACCTGGAAGGCGAGTGCGTCGAGAAGAATCCCGCCGAGGCGGTGAAATGGTTCACCCTGGCCGCCGAGCAGGGGCTGGTGGGTTCGCAGACCACCCTGGCCCTGATGTACGAGCAGGGCAACGGCGTGGAGCAGAACCAGGAAGAGGCCAATAAGTGGTATCGCCTGGCAGGCTTCGAGGAACGCTAGGACGCGGCCGCGGGGATGGAGCTTGCCACCGAAGACGCGCTGCGCCTCAATGTATTGCTGGCCAACCAGCTGCATGCGGTGCGCATCGATGAATCCCAGATGGCCGTCAGCGCCCTGTCGGAGCGCGGCGAGGCAACCATCCGGCTCAATCCCACGGGCCGGCACGATCAGTATATCCGCAAGGTCAAGGAACTGATCTCCAGCCAGGTGCTCGGCTCCCCGGGTGGATACCCCGTCTATCTCAAACGCTGGACGCGCATGGGTCAGGCCCGGGACGACAGCCTGGAACAGCTGCTCATGCTGGGCGAGCCGGAGGCAGTAGTGGCCGCCGTGCACGCCCCCGGCCTCACCCACGAACTGGCGCGTCGCGCCTGGTGGGCCCTGCCGGAAGCGGACAACGCCCGGCGCATGCTGGAGCGCGATTGCGTGGTGGCCGGCGAGATGGGCCAGGTGCTGGCCGAGTTTCTGCTCGAATACCTGCCTTTCGAAACCGAACCCCAGGCCATGATGGAAAGCGTGCGCCTGATCCTGCGCCCGGGTCTGATCAGCGACGACGCCCGGGAAAAACTCTGGGTCAAGGCGAAACACAAGAACACCTATTACGTGGGGTTCCTGCGCGCCATTCCCGACAGCTTGCCCGAGCTTGCCGCTCCCCACCCGGACTATGCGCGCCGGGCCGATACCCTGGAGGCGCTTTCGGAACAGGGCAATGGCGTGGCTACCCAGTTGCAACGTGTATGGCGTGGACCGGGCCAGGCCTTCCTGCGGACCGCGGAAGGTGTGTTGCGCAAACCCAATAACCAGGATGTGGTGCTGGGCCTGTTGCAGGCCTTGCAGGAGTATTTCGCCCCGGTTCATCCTCGCCTGCCCAATCATGACCATATGCCGGTCATCATCGATCAGGTGGAACGACTGTGCGCCGACGAAGTGATCGATGGCTGTGGTTGCCGCGATGATGTGCGTACGCTGCTGGCGGCTGATCCGGACCTGCAGGCGCCGGTGCAGGCCATGCTGGTACTGGCCTGCCTCAGCGACCGGGTGGTTACTCCCGTGTTCGCCCATACCGATGCTATCGGCACGGTGATGCGCCGTAAACTGGAACCGGTGACCCAACCCATACTGGAGCAGTTTGCGCGCCTTCTCGGAACGGCAGGCTGATGCCGCAACTATGGCCAACGCGGGTGGCCCTGACCCTGGTGGTGCGGATTCCGCCAGCGGTGTTCGAACGTCACCTGCCGTCTTCGCCACAATTAGTGGGACGTCTCCTGGCGGAGGCGGTAGGGCGCTACGAACAGGAACACGAACTGGGCTATTATCCCGCCCTGGATTTCTTCCAGGAACAGGGGCAGGTGGATTCGGAGCTGCTCAACGCGGCGGAGAGTATCGCCTGGTTGGGCAGCAGCCTGGTGCGTGAAGAGGTGCGGGTGCGCTTGCGTGGCGTGTTCGCCAACGTCAAGATCCAGTCCATCCAGTGCCAGGCCTTTGTCATGCCCACGGTTCGCCCCCAGGGTCCTGCCGCACTGGAACGTCTGGCGGAGCATTTCACGCCGGATCGTATCAAGCTGGAACTGCAGGTGACCTTGTTCCGCAAGGAAGACGCCGTGGAGGGTATGGAACAGATGGCCCGCAACATGGCCCACCACTGGCTGAAGGATTCATTCGATTTTCTGGAGATTACCAGCGCAACCCTGGTGTGATGATGCCGAAGATATTGATGTACTGTACCGCGAGCTGCCCTTACTGCATACGCGCCGAAGAATTGTTGCGCCGTAAGGGGGTTACCCACATCGACAAGATCCGTGTCGATGAAGATCCCACCAAGTGGGACGAGTTGATGGACCTTACCCACCGCGACACGGTGCCGCAGATCTTTATCGGCGAGCGTCATGTGGGTGGCTACGATGACCTGGTGGACCTGGATTTCGAAGGTGGCCTGCAACCCCTGCTGGCCATGGAATGATGGACGTGGTGAATCCTGTAGGAGCGGCCTTGGCCGCGAACAGCCGCGGCACCCCGTTCGCGGGCAGAGCCCGCTCCTACAGAGACCTTTTTGCATTGATTGCGATCGCTGGCAACAGGAGTAACACGTGAAGTTCTTCCCCGTATTTCTTGATCTGCGCGAGCGCGACTGCCTGGTGGTGGGTGGCGGTGCCGTGGCCGCACGCAAGGCGGCCATGCTGCTGGAGGCGGGTGCCCGCGTGACCCTGGTCACCCCCGCGCTGGCCCCGTCCCTGGAACGGCGCGTGGCGGCCGGTGAATTGCACCACGAGGCACGTGTCTTTGCGGATGCCGATGTGGAGGGCAAGGCGCTGGTGATCGCCGGCACCGATGACGACGGCGTGAACCGGCGCATCGCTGAACTGGCCCGGGCCCGCAACATCCCCGTCAACGTGGTGGACCAGCCAGAGCTGGGCAGTTTCATCGTGCCCTCGGTGATCAACCGCGATCCCATCCAGGTGGCCGTGTCCACCGGTGGTGCCTCACCGGTGCTGGCGCGCCTGTTGCGCGCCCGCCTGGAAACCTATATCCCGTCCGCCTACGGGCGCCTGGCGCGCATGGTGGATGGCTTTCGCAGCCGGGTACAGGAGCGTTTTTCCACCACCGAGGAGCGGCGCCATTTCTGGGAACATATCCTCGAAGGGCCCATTGCCGAGTTGTTGTTCGCCGGCCGTGACGGCGATGCGGAAAAGGCACTGGAGAAGGCGGTTGCCGGCGCGGAATTGCCGCAATTCCACGGCGAGGTCTACCTGGTTGGTGCCGGCCCCGGCGACCCGGACCTGCTCACCTTCCGTGCCCTGCGCCTGCTGCAGCAGGCCGATGTCATCGTCTATGACCGGCTGGTGGCGCCGCCCATTCTCGACCTGGCGCGCCGGGATGCCGAGCGCATCTACGTGGGCAAGGAACGCGACAAGCACACCCTGACCCAGGAAGGCATCAACCAGTTGCTGGTGCGCCTGGCCAAGGAAGGCAAGCGGGTGGTGCGACTCAAGGGAGGCGATCCCTTCATCTTCGGTCGTGGCGGCGAGGAGATCGAGGAATTAATGGAAGAGGGCATACCCTTCCAGGTGGTGCCTGGCATTACCGCGGCCTCGGGTTGCTCCAGCTATGCCGGCATCCCGCTTACCCACCGGGACTATGCCCAGTCCTGCGTGTTCGTAACCGGCAATCTCAAGGACGGCAGCGTCAATCTCAACTGGAAGGCGCTGGCCCATCCCCACCAGACGGTGGTGTTCTACATGGGCCTGCATGGGGTTCCCATCCTGTCGAAGGAACTGGTCGCCCATGGCCTGCCCGCAAACACTCCGGTGGCCCTGGTGCAGCAGGGCACCACTCAGCACCAGCGAGTGATCATCAGCACCCTGGAAAGCCTGCCGGAGGATGTGCATAAGAGTGATCTCAAGCCGCCGACCCTGATCATCGTTGGTGAGGTGGTGCGCCTGCACGACAAGCTCGACTGGTTCCGCCCCACGGACAGTGGCGCCGCCTGGAGTGAGAAATAAGCATGGATCCGGATTTCTGGCATGCCCGCTGGCGCAATAGCGAGATCGGATTTCACCAGGAGGAGATCAATCTCCACCTGCAGAACTTCTGGGCGCAAACCGGTGCGGCGGCCGGCAGCACCGTGTTCGTACCCCTGTGTGGCAAGAGTCGTGATCTGCTCTGGCTGCGCGAACAGGGTCATCCCGTGCTGGGAGTGGAAATCAGTCCCATCGCCGTGGAGGCTTTCTTCGAGGAGAACCGGCTGGCCGCGGTCCAGGCGAACCAGGGCCCCTTCACCCGCTGGGAATATGAGGGCCTGGTGATCCTGTGCGGTGATTACTTCGATTTGCAGCCCGCGGATCTGACGGCTGTCGGTGCCACCTACGATCGCGCCTCCTTGATCGCGCTGCCGCCCGCCATGCGTCAGCGCTATGCAGAACACTCCATCCGCCTGCTGCCCGCGGCCACCCCCACCTTGCTGGTCACCCTGGAATACCCCCAACAGGAAATGGATGGCCCACCCTTCTCAGTGAGCGAGTCGGAAGTGCGTACCCTCTTCGCGGGGCGGCGCCAGGTAACACGTTTGTTCCAGCAATCCATCCTGGCGGAAAATCCCCGTTTCCAGGCCCGCGGCCTCAGCCGCCTGGAAGAAAAGGCCTACCGGATCCAGTGAACCGGAGGCTGTCGGGGTTCCAAGTAACCATTTGAATCTAAATTGCTTCTGATGTCGGTCGCTATAGAGACCAGGTGCGGGCCGGAAGCCCACCCGCTGGCAGCTTCCGGTGACGTGATTTAACACTGAATCAAATGGTTATAAGGATATCCCGGCATGAATCGGAGCGTTGACCACCGCCAGTTCCCCTTTGTCCACACGTGGGCCCGAGCCAGTCGGCAGCTAGCGATCCTGCTGATAGCACTGCTCGGCCTGTGCAGCGCCGGCCTGTGGGCACAACCTGCCGGCGGCAAGGCCGGCATCGATGCCGTGCTACTCATGGACAGCTCCGGCAGCATGCGCTGGACCGATCCCAAAAAACTGCGCGTACCGGCGGCGCGTTTGTTCATGTCTCTGCTGGGACCCGAGGACCGGGTCGGACTGGTCAGTTTCAGTGATGCCGGCTACCCGGTGCAGTTCCTGACCCCGCTGGAAGGTGAAACGAAAGATAAGGCCCTCGCCTCCACGGACCGGATTTCCTCCCGAGGGGTATTCACCAATCTGCACGCCGCCCTGCTCAAGGGCCAGGAGATGTTGCAGCGGCGGGAGGACTCGCAACGGGAGCAGATCCTGATCCTGATGACCGACGGACTCATGGACGTGGGGGATGATCTCGAGGACGAGCGTCTTGGCGGGCTGGTGGTCGGAGAAACCCTTGATCAGTTGAAAGCCGATGGCATCAAGGTCT
>DATHUT010000195.1:0-4179 GCA_035462005.1 Gammaproteobacteria bacterium
CTGCAGGCGCTGCTTCGGCATGCGCAGGCCGAGGTGCCCTATTACCGCCGCATGTTCGAGGAGTTGGGATTGGACAGCACGGATTTCCAGGATCTCGATGACCTGTGCAAGCTGCCGTTCCTGGACAAACCGCTGATCCGCACGCACCAGGAAGAGCTTAAATCAGCCCAGGCCCGCGGCCTGGCGCGCTTCAATACCGGCGGTTCCAGCGGAGAACCCCTGATCTTCTTCATTGGCAAGGAACGGGTGAGCCATGATGTGGCCGCCAAGTGGCGCGCCACCCGCTGGTGGGACGTGGATATCGGCGATCCCGAGATGGTGGTCTGGGGCTCCCCCATTGAACTGGGCAGCCAGGACCGTATCCGCTATTGGCGTGACCGTGTGTTGCGTACCCACCTGCTGGCGGCCTTCGAGATGTCCGAGCCGAAACTGGACGAGTTCGTGCGTACCATACGTCGCATCCGTCCGCGTATGCTGTTCGGGTATCCCTCGGCCCTGGCCCATATCGCCCGCCATGCACGCCGCCAGGGGCAGTCCATGGATGACCTGGGTATCCGCGTGGCCTTCGTGACCTCGGAGCGTCTGTATGATCACCAGCGCGAGGAAATCGAGTCCGTGTTCGGCTGCCCCGTGGCCAATGGCTATGGTGGCCGGGATGCGGGCTTCATCGCCCATGCCTGCCCGCAGGGCCGGATGCACATTACGGCCGAGGATATCATCGTGGAGATCGTCGACCCCCAGGGCCGTATCCTGCCCGCGGGTGAGTCCGGGGAGATCGTGGTGACCCACCTGGCCACGGCCGATTATCCCTTTATTCGCTATCGCACCGGTGATATCGGTACACTGTCCGCCGATCCTTGCCCCTGTGGGCGCGGATTGCCGGTGCTGCAGGCCATCGAGGGACGTAGCACCGATTTCATCCTGGCCCGGGACGGTACCCTGATGCATGGCCTGTCCCTGATCTATATCGTGCGCGATATTCCCGGGGTGGCGAACTTCAAGATCATCCAGGAAAATATCGACCATACCCGCTTCCTGCTGGTCACCGAGTCCGGGTTCGATCCTGCCTGTGTCGCTGGCATCCAGGCAGCGGCCCGGGCCCGGCTCGGCGAGGCGGTGCGAGTGGATGTGGAACGGGTGCCGGAGATCGCCGCGGAGGCATCCGGAAAGTTTCGTTTTGTGGTGAGCCGCGTAGTGCCGGGCACCGATAGAGAGTCCGTGGAGGAGGGGACATGAGGGATATCGTCGTAACGCTGGTCATTTTCTCGCTGATCCCCCTGATCCTGTCGCGCCCCTACGTAGGGGTGCTGGTATGGTCCTGGCTTGGCTACATGAACCCGCACCGTCTTACCTGGGGCTTCGCCTACACCATGCCCTTTGCCATGATCGTGGCGGTGGCCACGCTTACGGCCCTGCTGATGAGCAAGGAGCCCAAGCGCATCCCCTGGACCCGGGAAACCATTCTGTTGCTGGTGCTCATCGCCTGGATGTTCACGACGACGGTATTTTCCCTCTATCCCTGGGCCGCCTGGGAGCAGTGGGACAAGGTATGGCGCATCATGCTGATGACATTCATCACCATGATGCTGATCAATGACGAGCATCGCATCAAGATGCTGGTGTTCGTGATCGCCCTGTCGCTTGGATTCTATGGCTTCAAGGGCGGCATCTTCGTCATCCAGACCGGTGGCAACCATTCGGTCATGGGTCCGGCACGTACCTTCATCGGTGACCGCAACTCCATCGGCCTGGCGCTCATCATGGCGGTGCCCTTGCTGTACTATATGCAGCTACAGATGACCCGCTGGTATTTCCGCTATGGACTCATGGCGGTGGTCGCGCTGACCCTGGTGGCCATTGTCGGCACCCATTCACGCGGTGCCCTGGTGGGCATTGCCGCCATGTTGATCTTCTACCTGATTAAAACGCGCAGAAAATTCTCCGCCATACTTGCTCTGATCCCACTGGCGGCGGTGCTCTACACGGTCATGCCCGAGCACTGGTTCCAGCGCATGGAAACCATCCAGACCTGGGAAGAGGATGGCTCTGCCACGGAACGAGTGCGGGCCTGGAACAATGCCATTGATCTTGCCCAGACCCGTTTCATCGGGGGAGGCATGCGCGCATTGGTGTACTGGGGTGGGCGTGAGTCCCACAGCATCTATTTCGGAATGTTGGGCGAGCACGGCTGGATAGGCCTGGGACTGTTCATGGCGCTGCTTTACTTCACCTGGCGCTCGGCCACCTGGATCATCCGCAAGTGCAAACCTCACAAGGATCTCCTCTGGGCGCGCGACCTGGCGGCCATGATCCAGGTAAGCCTGATCGGCTACATGTCCGCCGGTGCCTTCCTCGGCTTGCAGTATTTCGACCTTTTCTACCATTTGATCGCCGTCGTGGTCATGACCCGCTTGGTGGTGCAACGTCGCCTGGCCGAAGCGGAAGCTTCCGCGACCGAGGCAGACAACCCTGGTGTCATCCTGGCGGGAGGCGCGCGTTCATGAATCATCTGTTTGGCATGCTCGGGGCGTCCCGGGATCTCCTGTCGGGACTGCAGGCACCGGGCGGCATGGCCCGCTGTGAGCAACGCCAGTTGATGGCGGCCATGGAAGGTGTACCGGTATGGCGGGATGAAGAGCTGGCGAACCTTGCCCGGCAACAGGGTCACGCACAGGCACTCCTGGAGGGTTATCACCGCCATGGTGGGCAAGTGCTGCAGCACCTGTACGGCGGTTTCGCCATGGTCATTAAGGATGGAGTCGCGGATCGGGTGCTGCTGGCTACGGACCGCACCGGTATCGTGCCGCTGTTTCACGGTGACATGGCCGGTGGCCTGATCTTTGGCAGCCGTGCCGACCAGGTGGCGTCACACCCCGAAGTGGATGGAAACCTGAATCCGCAGGCCCTCTATGATTACCTGTATTTCCACGTGGTTCCGGGTCCGGAGACCGTCTATGGCGGCGTGCGTCGCCTGCAGCCCGGGGAATGCCTGCACTGGGAGGCGGGCAGGGCGCGCATCGAGCCCTACTGGGTCATGGAGTACCGGGAGGATGGGCTGTCGGGCACGCCAGCCGAGTGGCGCGAGCGCTTTCTCGAGCTGGTGCGGGATGCGGTGCGCCGGCGCGCCTGCGGGGATGTGCAGGTAGGCGCTTTCCTGAGTGGTGGCACCGACAGTTCCACCGTGAGCGGCATGCTCGGTCAGGTGCAGGATGCACCGGCACGCACCTATTCCATCGGCTTTGATGCGCCAGGCTACGATGAAATGGAATACGCGCGCCTGGTGGCACGCCATTTCGGTACCGAGCATCATGAGTACTATGTAACCGCCGAGGATGTGGTGGACGGCGTGCCCCGGGTTGCGGCGCATTTCGACCAGCCTTTCGCCAATGCCTCGGCCGTGCCTGCCTACTATTGCGCGCGCATGGCCAAGAATGATGGCATCGAGCGCCTGCTGGCCGGTGATGGTGGCGATGAACTGTTCGGCGGAAATTACCGTTACGCCAAGCAGCAGATGTTCGCCTGGTATGAGCGAGTGCCTGCCTTTCTGCGGCGTGGCATGGTCGAGCCCCTGTTGCTCGCCTCGCCATTGGGGAACATGGGGCCTATGCGCAAGCTCGGTAACTATGTGCGTCAGGCACGCCTGCCCATGCCGGAGCGCATGGAGACCTACAATCTGCTGGATCGACTGGGACCGGAACGTATTCTCAGCGATGCCTACCTGGCACGCATTGATCGCGCCGTGCCCATGGACCTGTTGCGGGAAACCTATCACGGCGCCCATGCCGGCCACATGCTCAATCGCATGCTGGCGGTGGACATGCGCTTCACCCTGGCAGACAGCGATCTGCCCAAGGTGACCGGTGCCTGCGACCTGGCCGGCATCGAGGTGGCCTTCCCCTTCCTGGACGACGAGCTGATGGCCTTCTCCGCCTGTCTTCCGCCTCGGGAGAAGGTCAAGGGTACCCGGCTGCGCCATCTGTTCAAGGAGGCGCTGCAGGGATTCCTGCCGCCGGAGATTCTCACCAAGAAGAAACAGGGCTTCGGACTGCCTTTCGGTCTCTGGCTGGTGGAGCACCGCGGCCTGCGCGAACTCACCGGCGACAGCCTGTCCAGTCTCAAGGGACGCGGCATCGTGCGCCCCGAATTCATCGATGAACTGCTGGGTCGCCACCAGGCCGA
>DATHUT010000196.1:0-3501 GCA_035462005.1 Gammaproteobacteria bacterium
GTAGTCCTTGCCCAGCCGGATCATCACCTCGCGCCACAGCTCGGTGACCTCCAGGACGTTGGCCTTGTCCACGGAACAGAGCTTCTTGCCGCGCTTGCGGGCGATCTCGAAGGCGGAACGGCCGATGCGCTCGATCTCCGACTCCCGGTACACCAGGGTGTTGTAGCCCTGGCGCTCGCCGTTCTCCAGGGTGCGGATGCCGCGCGGCTCACCGAAGTAGATGCCGCCGGTCAGCTCGCGCACGATCATGATGTCCAGCCCGGCCACCACCTCGGGGCGCAGGGTGGAGGCGTCCGCCAGCTGGGGATAGAGCACGGCGGGGCGCAGGTTGGAGAACAGCTCCAGCCCGGCGCGCAGCCCCAGCAGGCCCTTTTCAGGGCGCAGGGCGCGCTCCAGGGGCTCCCACTTGGGGCCACCCACGGCGCCGAGCAGGATGGCGTCGACGGCGCGTGCCTGCTCCAGGGTGCGCGCCGGCAGCGGACTGCCGGTCTCGTCATAGGCCGCGCCGCCCACCAGGCCCTGCTCCAGCTCCACACCCAGACCCTCGCGGTTGAGGGCCTCGATCACCTTGACGGCCTCGGCGACGATCTCGGGGCCGATGCCGTCCCCGGGGAGTACCAGTACTTTCTTGCTCATGAGGTTATCGATCCTTTATCTGCTTCTTTTGGGCTTCGTTCCTTTTCGGCTTCGAGTTGCGGAACACGGAGAACACAGAGGCACGGAGAACACGGAGAACACGGAGAACACGGAGAACACGGATAAAAATCGTAATGAAGATCTGATCAATTCAATTTTCGTCATTCCGGCGAATGCCGGAATCCAGAAGAATCGGCGATATGGATGCCGGCCTGCGCCGGCATGACGGGTTAATAAGATCCTACTTTAATAAATTAATATAATAGATTGTTAATTATATTAATTATCTGTGTTCTCCGTGCCTCTGTGTTCTCCGTGTCCCGCAACTCCCAACTCAATCCCGGCACCACTCAAAACAACCAGGGCGCCTCGGCGCGGCGGCGCTGTTCGTAGGCGCGGATGTCGTCGGCCTGCTGCAGGGTCAGGCCGATGTCGTCCAGGCCCTCCAGCAGGCAGTGCCGGCGGAAGGCGTCCACCTCGAAGGGAATAGCCTCGCCGGTGGAGGTGATAAGCAGCTGCTCCGCCAGGTCCACGGTAAGGGTGAAGTCTTCCGCCCGCGCGGCCTGGAACAGCCGCTCCACCACGGCCGCTTCCAACTGGATAGGTAGCAGGCCGCTCTTGAAGGCGTTGCTGCGGAAGATGTCCGCGAAGCTCGGCGCGATAACCACCCGGAAACCGTAGTCGGTCAGCGCCCAGACCGCGTGCTCGCGGCTGGATCCGCAGCCGAAGTTCTCCCGCCCGAGCAGGATCTGCGCACCGGCGTAGCGCGGCTGGTTGAGCACGAAGTCCGGGTTCAGCGGACGGCCGCTGCAGTCCTGCCCCGGCTCGCCATGGTCCAGGTAGCGCCACTCGTCGAACAGATTGGGGCCGAAGCCGGTACGCCGGATGGACTTCAGGAACTGCTTGGGAATGATGGCATCGGTGTCCACGTTGGGACGATCCAGCGGCACCACCTTCGAAGTAAAGACCGTAAATTTTTCCATCACACCAACTCCCGCACATCCACGAAATGCCCAGCCACCGCGGCCGCGGCGGCCATGGCGGGGCTCACCAGGTGGGTGCGACCGCCCTGGCCCTGGCGGCCCTCGAAGTTGCGGTTGGAGGTGGAGGCGCAACGCTCCCCTGGCTGCAGGCGATCGGCGTTCATGGCCAGGCACATGGAGCAACCCGGGGCGCGCCATTCGAAACCGGCCTCCAGGAAGATCCGGTCCAGGCCTTCCTGCTCGGCCTGCTGCTTCACCAGCCCCGAACCCGGCACCACCAGGGCCTGCTGGATACTGGACGCCACCTTGCGCCCCTTCACAACCGCCGCCGCAGCGCGCAGATCCTCGATGCGGGAATTGGTGCAGGAGCCGATGAACACGTGGTCCGGCCGGATGTCGCGGATGGGCGTGCCGGCCTTGAGCCCCATGTAGGCCAGCGCCTTGCGCATACCCTCGGCCTTGACCAGGTCCGTTTCCTGGTCCGGATCCGGCACCACGCCGTCCACGGGCAGCACCATCTCCGGCGAGGTACCCCAGGTGACCTGGGGACGGATGGCGGCGGCGTCCAGCTCCACGACCGCGTCGAAATGGGCGCCTGCGTCACTGTGCAGGTCGAACCAGGCAGCCACCGCCCGGTCCCAGTCGTCATCCCGCGGGGCATAGGGCCGGCCGGCCACGTATTCCACCGTGGTCTCGTCCACCGCCACCATGCCGGCGCGGGCGCCGGCCTCGATGGCCATGTTGCAAAGGGTCATGCGCCCTTCCATGGACAGGGCGCGGATGGCGCTGCCTGCAAATTCGATGGCATGGCCGGTGCCGCCGGCGGTGCCAATGCGGCCGATGATGGCCAGCACGACGTCCTTGGCGGTCACGCCGGTTGCCAGTTCGCCCTCCACCGACACCAGCATGTTCTTCGATTTGTTCTGGATCAGGCACTGGGTGGCGAGGACGTGCTCCACCTCCGAGGTGCCGATGCCGAAGGCCAGGGCCCCGAAGGCGCCGTGGGTGGAAGTGTGGGAATCGCCACACACCACGGTCATGCCCGGCAGGGTGGCGCCCTGTTCCGGGCCGATGACATGAACGATACCCTGGCGCAGGTCGTTCATACTGAATTCGGTGATGCCGAAATCGGTGCAGTTCTGGTCCAGGGTTTCCACCTGGATGCGCGACACGGGATCGGCTATGCCCTGCTCACGGGCAGTGGTAGGCACGTTGTGATCCGGCACCGCCAGGATGGAACCCGTGCGCCAGGGTTTGCGGCCGGCCAGGCGCAGGCCCTCGAAGGCCTGGGGCGAAGTCACCTCGTGCACCAGGTGGCGGTCGATATACAGGAGCGTGGTGCCGTCCGCCTCGGTGCGCACCACATGGGCATCCCAGAGCTTGTCGTAGAGGGTCCGCGCAGACATTAGATTACTCCTGAAGAATATCCGGTAATACTATGTATAAAAAAGTTAAAAATGCTTAATTCAATGTGATCTCGCAGGTACTCCCGAGGCGAATACAGGCGATCATGGCGCTATCGTAGGCCGGATGTTCAAATTACACAAATTCATATTTTTCATATAATTCATTACTATTTAGAATGCCTTATTACCGTCCGTGTTACGGAACACGGAGAACGCAGAGACGCGGAGGACGCAGAGTAAATCCAATGTGAATGGGGTAGAGGTGCCGTGATGTTCCTCAGGTTCGGTTACATGCGTACCCTCTCCCCTGCTCCTCTCCTGAAGGGAGAGGAGCACATAAAAGACTCTGCGTCCTCCGCGTCTCTGCGTCCTCCGCGTTCCGCGACTCCGATCCAAAAAAGGACCACCATGGACATCGCCAGCCTGCAGGCCTTCGTTGCCGTTGCCGAACAGGGATCCTTTTCCCACGCCGCCGA
>DATHUT010000197.1:0-8134 GCA_035462005.1 Gammaproteobacteria bacterium
TGCTGGCGGAACTGCTGGTGGATGCCCACGTCGCGGGCCAGGATATCGGCGAGCTGGCCCTGTTGCAGCGCTACGCCGACTGGCGGGGCACCGATCACCGGCGTGTAATCGCCTTTACCGACGGCCTGGTGCGCCTGTTCAGCAGCCCCTTGTCGTCCGTGGCCTGCCTGCGCGATGCCGGCATGCTGGCCCTGGACCTGCTTCCGCCCGCCAAGCGCCAGTTCGGCCGGCTGACCATGGGCCGGGCCGGGCGCCTGCCGCGCCTGGCGCGGGGTTTGCCTTTGTAGGAGCGGCGCATGCCGCGATGGGCTTGACGTAACGAGCCTGTAGGAGCGGCCTTCGGCCGCGAACGGCTTGAGTGCCACGGCCGTTCGCGGCCAGAGGCCGCTCCTACAGGGGGGCGGCAGCACCGGATTGAGGTACCACCATGACCCGACCATACGACCTCATCATCATCGGCGGCAGCCATGTGGGCGCCACCCTGGCCTGCGCGCTGGGACAGGCGGGACTGCGGGTGGCGGTGGTGGAAGCACGCGAGACGTCCCGCGACTGGCCGGCGGACAGCGTTGACCTGCGGGTGTTCGCCATCACCCGGGCCTCGCAGCACATCTTCCAGCACCTGGGCGCCTGGGAGGCGATGGCGGAAATGGGCATCAGCCCCTTCCGCCGCATGGAGGTCTGGGATGCCGGCGGCAGTGGCAGCATCCACTTCGATTGCGCCGACATCGGCGAGCCCACCCTCGGTCACATCATCGAAAGCCGCGTGATCCAGGAGGCCCTGCGGCGACGCTTGCAGGATCTGCCGGGCGTGGACTGGCTCTGTCCCGCGGAGCTGGCCGAATTGCAGACCGATGCTGCGGGCCCGGCGCGGGTCGTCCTGGCCGATGGCCGGGTGCTGGAGGCTGCCCTGGTGGTGGGCGCCGATGGGGCGGAGTCGCGGCTGCGGGAGCTGGCGGGCATCGCCCTGCAGCGGGAGGAGTACCGCCAGCAGGCGCTGGTAGCGGTCATCACCAGCGAGTTGCCCCACGGGGAAACCGCGCGGCAGCGCTTCCTGCCCACCGGACCGCTGGCCTTCCTGCCGTTGCGAGACGGCCGTTGTTCCATCGTCTGGTCCCTGCCGCCGGAGCTGTGCGAGGAGTTGTTGTCCCTGGAGGAACCCGAGTTCCTGGCCCGGCTGGGCGAGGCCTTCGATCAGCGCCTGGGCCGCCTGCTGGCCACCGGGGAGCGTGTGGCCTTTCCCCTGGTGCGCCGCCATGCGGCACGCTATATCGATACGCGGGTGGCCCTGGTGGGGGACGCGGCCCACACCATCCATCCCCTGGCCGGACAGGGGGTGAACCTGGGCCTGCTGGATGCCGCGACGTTGACGGAAGCCTTGCTGGAGGCCCGCGCCGCCGGCCGCGACCTGGGGGGCGAGCGTGCCCTGCGCCAGTATGAACGCGGCCGGCGCGGCGCCAACCAGCTCATGATGAGCACCATGGACGGTCTCAAGGGCCTGTTCGGCAGCTCCCTGGCGCCGGTGCGGCAGCTGCGCAGCCTGGGCCTGGACCTGGTGGACCGCGCCGGGCCCCTCAAGGGCGCCATCATCCGCCAGGCCATGGGCCTGGACGGCGAATTGCCGGGCCTGGCGCGGGCCCGTTGGCCCGAAAACCCTCTGAATTGAAGGGTACACCACCCGATTGTACAGCCAGGCCCTTCGCGGGCAGAGCCCGCTCCTACATTGGGGCTTCCGCTTCCATAAGCCCCACGGGTTGCGGGCTTGGCGGCCACCGCCGGCCCGGGTATAGTGGCGGTTCGACATACCACCGCGGCGGGAGAGAGCCGGTTTACCCGGCCGCCGAAGGCGCAACTCGCCCGGAAACGCTCAGGCAGAAGAACTGTCGCGGTGGGGGATTCGATCCCATGTCGGCTCTGGAGAGCGGTCAGCCTGTGCTGGCCCACCGAAGGGGAGAGGCCCCGCGTCCTGCGGTAGCGCCTACACTCTCAGGTCACGGGACAGAGGGGCGACGGTTTGACGAAGGCCGTCGCGGTACCCGCACGCCCTCGTTGTACTTCCAATCCCGCAATCACGAGAGCTGAAATGGGCAAACGCACGCCTTTGTACGACGAACATGTGGCCGCCGGGGCCAAGATGGTGGATTTCGCCGGCTGGGACATGCCCATCCACTACGGTTCCCAGCTGGAAGAGCACCATGCCGTGCGCCAGGACATGGGCATGTTCGATGTCTCCCACATGACCGTGGTGGACCTGGAAGGCCCCCGGGTGCGGGATTTCCTCCACTACCTGCTGGCCAATAACGTCGACAAGCTGCAGGAGCCGGGCAAGGCCCTGTACAGCTGCATGCTCAACGAGCGTGGCGGCGTCATCGACGATCTCATCGTCTATTTCCTGAATGACAGTTTCTTCCGCATGGTGGTCAACTCCGCCACCCGCGACAAGGACCTGGCCTGGATCAACGGGCAGGCCCACGACTTCGATCTGACCATCACCGAGCGTCCCGAACTGGCCATGGTGGCCGTGCAGGGTCCCAACGCCCGCGGCCATGTGCTGGGTCTGCTGGATGGTGAACTGCGCGCACGGGTGGAGGCCCTCAAGCCCTTCGTGGGCTGCTTCGCCGGCGACTGGTTTTTTGCCCGCACCGGCTACACCGGGGAAGACGGTTTTGAGATCATGCTGCCCGCCGCCGAAGCCGCGGCCTGGTGGAGCACCCTGGCGGGCGGCGGTGTGCGGCCCTGTGGCCTGGGTGCCCGCGACACCCTGCGGCTGGAGGCCGGCATGAGCCTGTACGGCACCGACATGGACGAGGGCATCTCCCCCCTGGAAGCGGCCCTGGGCTGGACCGTCGCCTGGGAACCGGCGCAGCGTGATTTCATCGGCCGCCCGGCCCTGGAAGGGCAGAAGGCCGCCGGCGTACCGCGCCGGCTGGTGGGCCTGGTGCTGCTCGACAAGGGCGTGCTGCGCAACCACCAGAAGGTGGTGACGGAGGCGGGCGAGGGTGAGATCACCAGCGGCAGCTTTTCGCCCACCCTGGGCAAGGCCATCGCCCTGGCGCGTGTGCCCGCCGCCACGGGTGACCGGGTGCAGGTGGAGGTGCGCGGCAAGTTGCTGGACGCGCAGGTGGTCAAGCCACCCTTTGTGCGCAACGGCAAGGCGCTGGTGTAGGGTGTGGAAAAAAAGGGGACAGACCCCATTTTTTTTGCGGATGGACCCAGGATTCTTCAGCTCGTCCAAAAAAATGGGGTCTGTCCCCCTTTTTTCTGTCCCCTTTTTTCGGTGAATACATGAATGCAAATATCCACAGGAGTCACCACCATGAGTGAAGTACCGGCAGACCTGAAATACACCAAGAGCCACGAATGGGTGCGCGCCAACGACGATGGCACGGTTACCATCGGAATTACCGCCCATGCCCAGGACCAGCTGGGTGACATGGTGTACGTGGAGGCGCCCGAGGCAGGTCGCACCCTGGAGGCTGGCGAGGCCTGCGCGGTGGTGGAGTCGGTCAAGGCCGCTTCCGATGTCTATGCCCCCATCGCCGGGGATGTGGTGGAAGGCAACGAGGCCCTGGCCGACGCACCGGAAACCGTCAACAACGATCCCTTCGGAGGCGGCTGGATCCTGCGCCTGACCCCCGCGGATGCCGGCGCCCTCGACGGCTTGATGGACGCCGCCGCCTACCAGGAACTGCTGGCAGCCGAAGACCACTAGACCGGAAGTATTGCGATGCCCTTTATTCCCCATACCGACGCCGAAGTCCGCGACATGCTCGACGCCATTGGCGTTTCCAGCATCGAGGACCTGTTCGACGAGATCCCGCGCAACCTGCGCACCCGCAGCCTCGACGGCATTCCCGCGGGCATGAGCGAACAGGAGATCGGCCGCCTCATGCACCAGCGCGCCGAGCAGGACGGCCGGCCGCTGTGCTTCATCGGCGCCGGCGCCTACGAGCACCACATCCCGGCGGCGGTGTGGGAGATCACCACCCGCGGCGAATTCTACAGCGCCTACACGCCCTACCAGGCGGAGGCCAGCCAGGGCACGCTGCAGCTGATCTACGAGTTCCAGACCATGATGACGCGCCTGACCGCCATGGAGGTGTCCAACGCCTCCCTGTACGACGGCGCCTCCGGCCTGGCCGAGGCCATCCTCATGGCGGTGCGTGCCAACCGCAAGTCGAAATCCGGCCGGGTGCTGATGCCGGTGTCGGTGCATCCCCATTACCGCAAGACCACCGACACCATCGTGCGCAACCAGGCCATCTCCCTGGTGGAGCTGCCCTACGATCAGCAGGGCGGTCATGTGACACCGGAATCCCTGGCGCAATATGAGGGCGAGGACATTACCGCCCTGGTCATCGCCCAGCCCAACTTCTTCGGCGTGCTGGAAGAAGTCGACGCGCTCACCGACTGGGCCCATCGCAACGGCATCCTGGTGATCGCCGTGGTGAACCCCACATCACTGGCCCTGCTCAAGCCGCCGGGCGAGTGGGGCGAGACCGGTGCCGACATCGTCTGTGGCGAGGGTCAGCCACTGGGCGTGCCCTTGTCCTCGGGCGGCCCCTATTTCGGCTTCATGTGCTGCAAGAAGGAATACGTGCGCCAGATGCCCGGGCGTATCGTCGGCCGCACCTTGGACCGAGATGGCCGGGAGGGGTACACCCTGACCCTGCAGGCGCGCGAACAGCACATCCGCCGTTCCAAGGCGACATCCAATATCTGTACCAACCAGGGTCTGCTGGTGACGGCGGCGACCATTCACATGTCCCTGCTGGGTGCGGAAGGCCTGGAACATGTGGCCGCCACTTGCCATGCCAACACCCGCCGCCTGGTGGAACTCCTGACCGCCAACGACTTCGTGAAGCCGCGTTTCAACCGCCCCTATTTCCATGAATGCGCGCTGGAATTCTCCATTCCGCTGAAGGAGGTGATCCACCCCTTCACCGCCCATAACCTCTTGCCGGGTTACGAGCTGGAACAGGAATACCCGGAACTGAAGGACCACCTGCTGGTCTGTGCAACGGAAACCAAGACCGAGGCGGACCTGCAACTGTACGCGGAGCATCTGAACCGCATGCTGGAAGAACAGACCAAGGCGGGCCGCCCGGTGCAGCCCAAAATGGCATGAGGTCCCCTGTAGGAGCGGCCTCTGGCCGCGAACAGGATATTGCACGCAACCAGGCCGGATGACATCCGGATTGCACTCAGCACAACCACAAGGAGCAACACCATGGCGACCATTACCCTGAAAGGAAACGAGATCCATACCAATGGCGAACTGCCCGCCGTGGGCAGCACGGCCCCTGACTTTCACCTGGTGGACACGGAACTGAACGACCGCAGCCTGGCCGACTACAAGGGCAAGAAAAAACTGCTGAACATCGTGCCCAGCCTGGACACACCGGTGTGCGCCACCTCCACCAAGAAGTTCAACGACCACGCCGCCAGCAAGGACGCGGTCATGCTGGTGATCGCCGCCGACCTGCCCTTCGCCATGTCCCGCTTCTGCACCGGCGAGGGTGTCGACAAGGTCATACCCCTGTCCATTATGCGTAACCGTAACTTCTCCAAAGACTACGGCGTGCTGATCGAGGACGGTCCGCTGGCCGGCATCACCGCCCGCGCCGTGGTGGTGATCGACGAAAACGACAAGGTCGTGTACACGGAAATGGTGCCGGAGATCGGCCAGGAACCCGACTACGACGCGGCACTGAAGCATATTTGATTCTTGTAGTTGAACCTCAAAGACGCCAAGTGCGCCAAGGACGCCAAGAAATCACAACAGAATTGAAAAAATATTGGTGCTCTTGGCGTCCTTGGCGCTCTTGGCGTTTTGATGGTTTTTAAATATTAGATGGAAAACAGGCAAAACCGATGCTGATTTTTGAAGAATCCCGCAGTGGCCGTCGCGCGACGGCTCAGGCCCCCAAGGCGGCACCCGAGGCCGCGGATATCCCCGCTCACCTGCGCCGTCGCGAGCGGCCCGGTTTGCCGGAGGTGTCGGAGATGCAGGCGGTGCGCCACTTCACCCGCCTGTCGCAGAAGAACTTCTCCATCGACACCCACTTCTATCCGCTCGGTTCCTGCACCATGAAATACAACCCGCGCGGCTGCAATACCCTGGCCATGCTGCCGGGCCTGCTGGCGCGCCATCCCCTCGGCCCCGAGGCCGTGGGGCAGGGCTTCCTGGCCTGCATGTACGAGTTGCAGGAGATCCTCAAGGAAGTGACCGGCATGAAGGCGGTGTCCCTGTCGCCCGCCGCCGGCGCCCAGGGCGAGTTCGCCGGCGTTGCCATGATCCGCGCCTATCACGATGCCCGTGGCGACAGCGCGCGCAACGAGATCCTGGTGCCGGACGCGGCCCATGGCACCAATCCCGCCACCGCCACCATGTGCGGCTACAAGGTGAAGGAGATCCCCACCGATAAAAACGGTGACGTGGACCTCGAGGCCCTCAAGCAGGCGGTGGGCCCGCAGACCGCCGGCCTGATGCTCACCAACCCCTCTACCCTGGGGGTGTTCGAGCGCAGCATCGAGGCCATTGCCAAAGCCGTGCACGAGGCCGGTGGCCTGCTCTACTACGACGGTGCCAACCTCAACGCCATCCTCGGCAAGGTGCGTCCCGGCGACATGGGCTTCGATGTCATCCACATGAACCTGCACAAGACCTTCTCCACGCCCCACGGCGGCGGTGGTCCCGGCGCCGGTCCCGTGGGTGTCAGCGAGCGGTTGCGGCCCTACCTGCCGGTGCCCATGGTGGGCAAGGACGGCAACGACTACGCCTGGCTGACGGAAAAGGATTGCCCCGACACCATGGGTCGCCTGTCCGCCTTCATGGGCAATGCCGGGGTGCTGCTGCGCGCCTACATCTATGCCCGCATGCTGGGCCGCGAGGGCATGCAGCGGGTGGCGGAATACGCCACCCTCAACGCCAACTATCTGATGAAGCGGCTGCAGGAAAAGGGCTTCGACCTGGCCTTCCCGAATCGGCGCGCCACCCACGAGTTCATCGTCACCCTGAAGAAGCAGGACAAGACCCTGAATGCCAACGCCATGGATTTCGCCAAGCGCCTGCTGGACTACGGCTACCATGCCCCCACCACCTACTTTCCGCTGCTGGTACCCGAGTGCCTGCTCATCGAGCCCACGGAGACCGAGGCCAAGGAAGAACTGGACGGGTTCGTGGAAGCCATGGCGAAGATCCTCGAGGAGGCCACCAGCAACGTGGACATCCTCAAGGAAGCGCCGCATACCTTGCCGGTGCGCCGGCTCGACGACGTGCGCGCCGCCCGCGAACTGGACCTGGCCTGGTCGGGAACGGTCAGCTGAGACTCGCGCTGACTTGCATCGGCGGGCATGCCTTGGGTATGGTGCTCGACACGTTTGAGTGACAGCGCCAGTTGTCTGATTCCATAAACCCCCGGGGCACGGGGATCGCAAGCTCCCATGCCTGCGGGCGGGTGTTGGCCGCATGGATGCGGCCGACAAGCCTACAGGGATGTATTCACGGCGTCCCGCCGGCAGGCATGGGAGCTTGCGGTCCTTACCCGGATCGAGGGCAGCCGAACCCGTGGCAAAGACCGGAAAAAAAGGCCTCGAACGCCTGATCCATGCCGCCGGCTATTCCTGGGCCGGCCTGCGCGCCGCGTTTCGCCACGAGGAGGCCTTCCGGCAGGAGATCCTGCTCAGCCTGGTGATTATTCCCCTGGCGCTGTGGCTGGGCGAGACCGGCCTGGAGAAGGCCCTGCTGTTTTCCGTCTGGGTGCTGGTGCTGCTCATGGAGTTGCTGAACTCCGCCATCGAGGCCGTGGTGGACCGCATCGGCGACGAACATCACGAATTGGCCGGCCGCGCCAAGGACATCGGCTCGGCGGTCGTGCTGGTGGCGCTGGTCAATGCCGCCGTGGTCTGGTGGCTGGTGCTGGCCGGGTAGCGGCTGTCGGACCTGTAGGTCGGGCTTCAGCCCGACACGCAGCATGAATATTACTGACCTTGTCGGACTGAAGTCCGACCTACAGGGCGGTACGGGTGCGCGGCGGTGGTTTGTAGGTCGGGCTTCAGCCCGACTGCCTGGTCGCCCAGCCCAATCAATAACACACAAGAGGTACAAGCATGTCTGCACTGATCTGTGGCTCCT
>DATHUT010000198.1:0-5153 GCA_035462005.1 Gammaproteobacteria bacterium
TCCTATCGATGTACGCATCCTGGCCGCCACCAATCGCGACCTGGAAACCGAAATCTCCGATGGCCGCTTTCGGGCCGATCTCTTTTACCGCCTGGAAACCTTTTCCCTGGAGGTTCCACCCCTGCGAGATCGTGGTGATGATATCGACCTGCTGGCGGCACACTTCCTCTCCCACCATGCCACTCAGGCTGGAGTATCGGTTCATAGTATCGACACGGAGGCGATGGAATGCCTGCGCCGCTACTCCTTTCCCGGAAACGTCCGCGAACTGTCCAATGCCATCGAACGTGCCGTCGCCTTTAGTCGCCATGAGATCCTGGCACTCAGTGATCTGCCTTCCCGGATACGCGGCCAGGAAGCCCTGCCCCCTCATGCACCGCTGAATGAGGCCGTACTGTTCGACCCACAGCGGCCGCCTCCGCTACGCATCGTGGAAAAACGCTACGTGGAACACATGCTCAAACACACGGGCAATAACAAGCAAAAGGCCGCGCGCCTGCTGGGTATCGGCCGACGCACCTTGTACCGCTACCTGGAGCCGGATCAGTAGTGTTTAGATCTGGCCTATGTGCCGAATTGACCCGGCCCGGCGCCTCAATGACACGAGCGCAACCGTTACAATACAAGGCTCTCCAATGACTTCCCGTCATCACTCCTCGCTGGCATGGCTCTTGCTGCTAGACATATGTACCTGGCAACACAACCAAGGAGTCATTATGTACCCTGTCAAGAAACCCCTGGGCCTCGCCCTGGTATCCGCCGCATTCCTGTTCACACCCATGCTGGCACAAAGCGAACCCACCTACAGCCCGCCGCCCGAAGCCGGTGGTCAGGCGCAGCCAAGCGCACCCCAGGTCGATGACACGACCGTGGATAAATTCGTGGTCGCCTTCGCGGATGTGCGCGAGCTGCAACAGAAATACTCGAAGAAACTCGAAAACGTCGAAAACCAGGAAGAGGCACAAAACCTGCAGCAGGAAGCTCAGCAGGAAATGATCGGCGCTGTCGAGGAAGCGGGACTTGAGGTGGCCGAATACAACCAGGTGGTAGCCGCCATGGAGCAGGACCCCCAATTGCGCGATGATATTCTCAGCCGCGCGCAGTAGCTCCTGACGGAAAGGAGGCACATTTCTCCCTTCCTCATGCGAGACTATCGACAGGAACAGGCCCGGCCAAAACCGGGCCTGTTCCTGTTTCGCCGTCCTCACCTTCTACCCCACTCCAGCGATTGCTCTCCCACATGGCTTTACCTACACTCTATCGACAGCAACCTGGAGGCACCACCATGCCCAGCACGAAGCGACCGATCATCAGTGACGACCCGCTCTACCAGTTGTTGCGCGACGGAAAGGTAAAGGAATTCAACGATCGGCGCGCGGCCGGTGAAACGCCGGATTTTTCGGGGCTGGATTTCCGCGGCCTGGACCTGCGAAACCTGGATGCCCAAGGGCTGGATATGACCAACGGTTATTTCCGGCAGTCTGATCTGCGCGGAGTGGATTTTTCCGAAACCCGCCTTGAGGGCGCCAGCATCAACGCCGCCAAGGTCTCCGGTACCCTGTTCCCCCGGGAGTTGAGCGCCGAGGAGATCACCCTGTCGCTGATGCATGGCACCCGCATGCGCTATCGGGGATAACGAGCCGCCGCAAGCCCGGTAGGACCGAGCAAAGGCACATAGCTGGCATGTCCGAAGGGGTCGCCCGCCACATAGGGTGCTGCCCGTGACAAGGACTCACGCACCCGCGCTGACAGGCCATCATCCTGCTCGTACGAAGCCAGGCGGCGACTGACGGCCAGCAGGCTCGCCGCCGGCGAGGGCAGCGCGCCATCCTCGACCGCCTGCTTCCAGACCGCATGGGCGATCTGTTCCTCACCACTCAGGCGCCAGCCCCTGTCGCCATGGAAATCCTGCCAGGCCCGGCGCACCAGGGCGAGCGCCTGCGCCCGATCCTCCGCGGAGCCGGCGTATTGCGCCCAGTCCAGCAATCCCGTGGCCACGTGGGCATAGTCTTCCAGATCGCCTGGCAGGGCATGGCTTCCCACCCGGCGCACGCGGTAGAGCACATCGCCCTCCACCAGTTCGCGCAGCAGAAAATCCCGCAGCTCGCGGGCGGCCTGCTGGTGAGACGCCTTGCCGCTGGCACGGGCCAGCTCCACCAGGCCCTGCAACAGCAGGCCATTCCAGGACGCCAGCTGCTTGTCATCCCGTGGCAACACGCGGCCCCGGCGCGCCTCCAGCAGTTTTTCCTCTACCCTCTCCAGATCGGCCCGTAGCACCTCACCAGACATGCCGGTCGCGGCCTGCACGTCCTCGGCTTGCGTCAGGCGCAGGGGCAGATGCCCCGCCGCGAAGGGCTCGCTCCCGCGCAGGCCATACCATAAGCCGGCCAGCTGGCGTTCATCCGCATCGAGCAGGCGTTCCAGCTCCGCATTGCTCCAGAGGTAATAACCACCCTCCACCGCTTCATCATCCAGGGCCGAAAGACTGGATACATAGCCTCCGTTGTCAACGCGCATCATGCTGTACAGAAATTCGAAGGTATCCATCGCCACCTCCAGCCATTCCGTTTCCCCCAGCACACCGGCAGCACGGGCATAAAGGCCCAACAGCTGGGCGTTGTCATAGAGCATTTTCTCGAAGTGGGGTTCGCGCCAACCCGGGTCGGTGGTATAGCGGAAAAAGCCGCCACCCAGATGGTCGCGCAGGCCCAGGCGGGCCATCTGACGCAGGGTGAGGCGCAGAAAGGCGGCGCGCCGTGCATCCGGTTGCGCCGCTTCCAGATCCAGCAGCACCTCCAGCTGGGGTACGTGGGGAAACTTGGCCTGGTCACCGAAGCCACCTTCGAAGTCATCGGCTTTTGCCCACAGGGCCGCCTCGAAGGCTGCCAGCAGGTCCGCGCCCCGTAGCGGCCGTGCCTTGCGCCCGTCATCCTGCCCGTGCAGCTCCTGTGCGGCGGCGCGGGCCAACCGGGAGAGTTCGGCAGACTCCGCACGCCAGGCGCGTTGCAGGTTTTGCACCAGTACCAGGAAATCTTCCGGCGGCGCATACACCAGGCCCAGCAGGGGAAAACCCTCCGGAGTCAGGAAAACGTTCAGGGGCCAGCCCGCATGGCCACGGGTCTCGCGCACGAATTCAATCAGCTGCGCATCCAGGGCCGGCTGCAGCTCCCGGTCCACTTTCACGGGCACAGTGAAGCGATTCAGGAGCGCGGCAATGTCGGGATTGCGGAAGCTCTCCCGCTGCATGACGTGGCACCAATGGCAGGCGAAGTAACCACTGGAAATGAACAACAACCGGCCATCACGCTGCGCTTCCTGCAGCAGATCCGGATGCCAGGTACGCCATTGCACGGGGTCATCCGCATGCAAGGCAATATAGGGAGAAGGGTGATCCGCCAGCGAGGGGGGCGCCGCCACCAGAGGACCAGGCAACACAAGCAGCAGGACCAGCATCCATTGCCTCCAGCCCCGTGCGATCACCACCGCCTGCAACGAGTCCGAGCCCATGGATCACCCCGCCGATTTATTTGCCCTGGTCACCTTCGTCGTGGATCCGTTCTTCCGCCTCGATACGGTCCAGCTCCGCGTCCATGTCATCGGGGGAAAGATCGGTGCCCGCCACCTCTTCTTCGGCGGCTGGCTCGCGCACGAAATAGCGCGACATGACGATGCCCACCTCGTACAGCAGCCACATGGGCAGGGCCAACAGGGTCTGGGAGATCACATCGGGCGGCGTGAGCAGCATGCCGATGACAAAGGCCCCCACGATCACGTAAGGACGCTGCTTGCGCAGGGTCGCGGGCGTGACCGTGCCACTCCACACCAGCAGAATGGTTGCAATGGGCACCTCGAAGGCCACTCCGAAGGCGAAGAACAGGGTGAGCACGAAATCGAGGTATTTGCCGATGTCCGTCATCACCGACACGCCTTCCGGCGCAGTGCCGGTGAGGAAAGCAAAGACGAGCGGGAACACCACGAAATAGGCGAAGGCCGCGCCGGCATAGAACAGCAGAGTACTGGAGACCAGCAGTGGCATGACCTTGCTGCGTTCATGGCGGTACAGGCCGGGCGCCACGAAGCCCCATACCTGGTAGAGAATGAAGGGCATGGCCAGGAAGATGGCCATTACCAGGGCCAGCTTGAAAGGAATCAGGAAGGGTGACGCCACCTCGATGGCGATCATGGAACTGCCTGCTGGCAGGTGGGCGGTGAGCGGGCCGGCCAGCAGGGAGAACAGCTGGTTGGCAAAGGGCATCAGCAGCAGGAACGCCACCAGCACCGCGAGTACCATGCGCAACACCCGGTCCCGCAGCTCCATGAGGTGGGACATGAAGGGCTGCTCGTCCAGGTCCTCGGTGGGCGATTGCTTACCGGGTGTTGTCGTCATCGGATATCTTTACGGGACTGGATTCCCCGGTTGGGGCCTTCGGCGCATCGGGAACAGCCTTCACCTGGTAGTCGGGCTTCGCCTTCTCGAGTTCGTCCACGGCTTCCTGGGTTTCTTCCAGGATGTCGTGCAGGCCGGGTAACTGCGCCTGCTTCTGGAGGGCCTGCTTGAGTTCATCAGCCGCCAGTTCGCGATCTATATCGGCCTTGACGGATGCCACCATGGAGCGCGCCTTGCCCAGCCACAAACCGGCCGTGCGCGCCACTTTCGGCAGGCGTTCGGGACCGACCACCAGCAGCATGACGACGCCAATGAGCATCAATTCAAAAAAGCCGACATCAAACATGGAGGATCATCCGTGCGGGCGCCGTGGCGCCGCGTGACGGGTTCAGACCTTGTCCCGCTCTTTGCGGGTCACTTCCCCGTCGATGACACGGCCTTCCTCGTGTTCTTCCAGCTTGGCATCGGAGGATTTACTCTCGTCCTCGCCTTCCTTCACCGCCTGCTTGAAGCCCTTCACGGCGCCGCCCAGGTCGGAACCCAGGGTCTTGATGCGCTTGGCGCCGAACAACACCAGCACGATCGCCAGAACAATCAGTAATTGCCAGACACTAATGCCACCCATCACACTTCTCCTCATCGTTAGCCCGCGTGGCCGATAGGCACGCAGGCCGGATATCTATCGGACCCCGCGCTGGCGTGGCCCCAGGCCTGCAGCGGGTGTCGGCCGCAGGGGTGAGGCGGAAACCGTCCGATGTCCTGTGGA
>DATHUT010000199.1:0-8722 GCA_035462005.1 Gammaproteobacteria bacterium
CCTTCCGGCGATGGGGATGGCGTGTCCAGCGCAGCGAAGTCGGCATCTTGGCTCTCCTCTTCCCGTGGTTCGGGCCCAGCCTGGGAGTCAGGAACACTTGATGCCAGGGGTTGTTCCGGCACAGGTCCGAAGAATCTCGACGCCAATCGATCGGCGGCCTGATCGGCAACCCCCTTGAGAGATGCGACAGACAAGGGGACATGATCGATCCAGGCATCCTTGGTAAGCACAGCGACGAGCACTGCACTGGCCAGGATCGCGACAGCACGCCAGCGTTTCGTTCTACGTCTCAGACTGTTCAGCCGGCCGGCCATGGCCCTGGTTTCATCTTCGTTGGCTGACGGGGTGTGCCTCAATGGCGGTACGGAGTACTTCCTGGGTTCGAGTGTGATCGCAGGTACGGCGGTAAAGGCTGGTGACTCGAAGCTGATGACAGGATCGGGCGTGAAAATGGGCTCGGCCTTAGCCTTTGGTTCACGTCGTGGTTCGGGCTGGAACTTCGGTTCGGGCTGGAACTTCGGTTCGGGCTGGATCTTCGCCTCGACCTGCGACTTCGCCTCGACCTGCGACTTCGGCTCGGGCTTACGCTCGGGGAGTGGTGCTGCTGTGCTGGTGTCCTCGCTTTTCGTCAGACCTCCATGCGTAAGCTCTTCGGCACAGCACTGATTGATGAGACCCGGAAGGCCAGCACTTTCCTGATGGATCGCCGCGACCGTGGCAGGCTGGAACAGGATGTCCGACACTTCGGCCTCGCGCAGGCGATGGCGGATATAGTCCGCAGTCTCGTTCGCAGACAATGGTTCGACCTGGTAGGTTCGATCGATAACCACACATTCGGAAGCGTTTGTGGCGACCGGCAGCCAGGACTCGGGGTCGGTAGCGCTGGAAAACACGAGGGTGGCATGTCCCTTGGGAAAGAAATGCAGGAGCAGTTCAAGATCGTCCGTCGAAAGGTGTTCCGCGTCATCGACGATCAGGACAATGGGGCGGTTCTGTTTCTCCGCCAGTGACAACATCATGACCAGGTGCCGGCGCAGGAATGATTCACCATCATCCACGGCATTCAGTTTCAGTGCCTTTGCCACCTCGACCAACAACTTGCCCGGTGTCGGTTTTTCCACCAGCCCAGCCAAGGCATGGCTCATGCTCTGTCGCAGGGCACGCAAAAGCACCGTCTTTCCGCTCCCGACGGGGCCGGTTACACACAGCAGGTGCAGTCCCGCGGCTATATCCTGTTGCAGCGCATTCAGCACGCGCATCTGGCCCGCAGCCGTATAGAGCGAGACCCGGTCTGGCCCCGCGGGAAATGCTTTGGTCGCTATATCGCCAAGATCCGGATCCATCAACTACCCCACTGATGCACATGTCATACTCGCGACGGGCGGGTATTGAAAGGCGGATTTTCCCATTTTTCAACTCCATATTATGTACGACACCGTACAGACTGCTCCACGGCCCGTCATTATCCTGTTCATCCCATTAGGAAACTCCACGGGGCGACCCGTGATTCACCATAAGGAGATCAATATGAACTGGGATATCGTTGAGGGCAATTGGAAGCAGTTCAAGGGTAAGGTAAAGGCAAAGTGGGGAAAACTCACTGACGACAATCTTGACGTCATTTCCGGGAAGCGCGACCAACTTGCAGGCAAGATCCAGGAGACCTATGGCGTCTCGAAGGATGAAGCCGAGGAGCAGATCAAGGAGTTCGAAGAAGAGAACCAGGACATACGTCACTAGGCTTCTGCCTCGAGTTCCACGCTTCCGCGAGCAGCACCAGGAGTCCCTGGTGCTGTTCGGGTCATTTGGCGTAGCCGACCGACCCACGACTGAACATCTTCAGCTGTGAATGCATCAAGTGGGTAACGACGCCATCGTCCCGATACTGTCTAGCGGGATAGGGAAAACCGAAGCAGGGACATGCGCCGCTGGCAGAGCCTGACCAGGGACTGGCGGATCTCCTCCAGGGGCGCTTCCCTGCCTCCATAGCACCATGCCTGCAGGCGCAGGATATCGTCGGTGATCCAACCCAGGCGCGGATAGCGTCCAGCCCAGTGGCGCAGCCAGGCCGTCAGGGTGAGGTTGCGCGGCCAGGCTTCGGCGGCGGCGATTTCCATGAGGGCATCCTTCAGTTCCGCCGGGGTTTGCGCCCGCCGCAGCACCCGCAGGGCGGCGCGATAGCCGCGCCGGGTACGCAGGCGACGCGCGAGGCCGCGGTAGAGTGCGCGCAATAGCAGCCCGACGCCCAGGGCCAGGAGCAGCAGGCCCGCCCACAGCAGCCAGCGCGGCAGGGACAGGTAGCGACCCAGGGCCTGGTGCCGCGTGACCAGCTTGCCGGTCCCGGGGTCGAAATACTGCAGGTGCAACACCGGCAGCGGGGTCGATCCCGTGGCCTGGGACGCGAAGGGAATCTCGTAGACCGTCTCATGGCGTCCGTCGCGCCAGCCGCCCGCGCCTGCCGTGAGCTCGCGAGGAGGATAGAAGGTCACCCGGGCATCGCTACGCAGCTGCCGCAACAGGCCCGACAGGGATTGCCCCGGGGGCGCCTCGCCCAGGATGCGCAGGCGCAGGAATTCCAGCTTGCCGCGCCTCAGCAGCATCCCCTGCGGCGCCTCCACCTCCAGCACCAGGGGCCCGATCGGCAAGGTCGGCGGCACGAAGCGCGGCAGCGGGCGCACCTGCAGGCGGATGCGCGGAAGTTCGATGCGATGGGTCACCAGGCCGTCGCGGCGGAACCGCAGTGGCGGCAATTCGAGTTCGACAGGACCGGTGACGCGCGGATAGAACACCCAGCCCACGCGGTATTCCGTGAGCGTCGCGCCCGCCACCTCGCGCGACTGTCGCATGGCGGGCAACTCGATCGTCTCCACACCCGGTTGCTCGATGCTCTCCGTCTCCAGGAAAGCATAGGGACTGTCGCTGCCGATCCACAGCACCAGCCGCACCGGCTGGTTGAACCAGGCATCCGTGGCCACCGGTTCGCCGCGCACTTGCAGTGTGTGGCCGGCGTCGCGGGCCGCCGGCGTCAGGGCCTCCACCCGCGTCTCCGCCCAGGGTCCGACACCAGGCGCTTCCGCCACTGCGCCGGCCGGCAGCAACACCAGCCAGAGCCACAGCCGCCACCCCGCAAGCACCTGCCTCACCATGGCCGCACCCCCGGTATCGCGCGGGGCTCATCAAGTGGTGCGGTGAAGCCCTCCTCGATCTCGAACAGGCGTTGCCAGAACACCCCCTCGTCCACCCGGAAGGTATCGGCCTGCAACAGGATGCGTTCGCGCGTGGTGTCGACATAGTGCCATTCGGCATCCGCCACCCGCTCTTCGTCACCGCTCGCCGTGCGGGCCTGCCCGATGCCGGGGATCCGTCCATCCGTCTGGCCGGTGGGATCCGGTACTGGGGACGCGTCGCCCTCCCGGCCAGTCTCCTCTTCGTCGAAGCCCAGCGAACCCTGGGTGATGTCCGTGCCCGGCGCGAGCCGGGCGCTGCGCGGTCCCCGGCCCTGCCGCGTGGACAGGCCGCGTTCGCCGTCGGCGGATTGCAGTTCCCACTGCGCGAGGGCCAGTTGCAGGTTGGTATCCGCCTCCGCATGCCCAGGTGCATAGCGCAGCACTTCGCGGTACAGGGCCACGGCGGCGTCATATTCCTCCAGTCGGTAGTGGCTGTTCGCCAGGTTGAACAGCGCCCGCGCGCGCGCGGGGTCGCTGTCCGCCGCCAGCACGGCCTGGGTGAACAGGCCGACGGCCTGGCGGTATTCGCCGAGGCGATAGGCGCTGCTGCCTTCCCCCATGCGCCCGGCGAAACCGGGGACGGTGGCATAGCGCTGGCGCGCCTCCGCGTAGTCCCCGACGGCATAGGCCTGGAAGGCCGCGCGTTCGCGCGCGGCATCGGCCGCCCGCGCCACGGGCGATCCACCCAGACCGCCCGCCAGCAGGGCCGCGCAACAGACGACCGGCAACATGCCGCGCCCGGCCATGGGCACGCGCACCCGGGACAACAGCAGCAACAGCAGGGCGGGCAGGAGACACCAGGCATACAGTTCGCGCCAGAGGATCCGTTCCTCGCCGCGCTCCGTCATGGCGGAGGCCTCCAGCCGGCCGATGCCCTGATCATGCAACTGCAGCCAGTCCGCATCGGTATCGGCCACCGGGCTGTAGCGACCGTTGCCCATGCGTGCCAGGTGTTCCAGGCGCTCCCCCTGCAAGCGGGAGACGACCGCCTGGCCCTCGTGATACAGCCAGTCACCCGCGGGGCCCTGCAGGGGCACGCCGTCTTCCGTCCCCATGCCCAGGGCATAGAGCCGGATGCCCTGCTGGGCCAGACGGGTCACCTCGGTCTCCAACGCGGCCTCCGCCTCAGCATCCGCCGTGGCGAGTTCCCCATCGGTCACCAGCAGCAGGGCACGCGCCGCCGGACCGCCGGAAAAGGCCTCGGCGGCGAAGGCCAGGGCCGCGCCGGGGTCCGAGCCTTCCGTGGGCAACCAGTCGGCACGGATGAGCCGCAACTGGTGGCGCAACACGGTCTTGTCGTGGGTGGGTGGATTGAGCAGGTGCGGGCGCGCCGCGTACACCACCAGCCCGATGCGCAGCCGGTCCGCGCGTTCCACCAGGTCCAGGAGTTCCAGGCGCGCACGTTCCAGCCGTCCCGGTTCCACATCGCGGGCGCTCATGGAGCGGGACACATCGAGCACCACCATCAGCTCCGTGTACCCCGCCCGCGCCTGTCCCTGCAGGCTTTCCGGCAGGCGCGGGCCGGCCAGGGCCAGGGCGAACAGCAACCAGGCCAGGGCGAACAGGGCATGGCGCCACAGGCGCCGCGCGTCCCGTGCATCCACCGCCCGCACGCGTGCCCAGGGCCACAAGTGGGGATCGGCATAGTCGCGCCCGCGCGGGCGCGCCAGCAGGCCGCGCCAGGCCCACCACAGCCAGGGATACAGGGCCAGCCACAGCCACAGGGGCTCACGCCAGGCGAGCGCGGCGAGGGCATCCATCATGCCGGCCTCCGGCGCACGCCGTGGAGCTGCAGGGACACCATCCACAGCAGGCCCGCGAGCAGGGGCCACTGGTAGAGGGGGATGGCCACATGGCGCGGCGTCCCCTCCACCTGACGCCGTTCCGCGGACTGGATGTCGGCCACCGCCGCCCGCAGGCCGGCGGCATCATCGGCGCGATAGAAGCGGCCGCCACCCTGCTCGGCGATGGCGCGCAACAGCTCGTAGTTGGCCGGTTGATAGAGCAGCCCCCAGGCGCCTTCCTCCGCGGCATCACGACTGGCGGCCCCGATACCGATGGTGTGCAGGCGGTAGCCCTGCTCGCGCAACCGGGCGGCCACGTCACGGGGATCCGTTTCCCGGTAGCTGCGGTTCGCGTCGGTGAGCAGCACCAGTGCCGGGCGGTGCGCCGGGTCCGTTTGCTCCATTTCACGCAGCTGTTGCAGCGTGTAGACCAGGCCCGCGCCCAGGTCCGAGGTGCGCCCCGTGAGTACCGCCGGCCTGAGGCGTCGCACCATGGCCTTGAGCAGCGCGTAATCGTCCGTCAGCGGCAACAGGGTGTAGGGACGTTCGGAGAACACCGTCACGCCGATACGATTGCCATCCAGCTGGTCGATAAAATGCTCGAGCACGGCCTTGAGGATGGTCATGCGGTCCACGCGCTCGCCATCCACCAGGTAGTCACGCAGCACCAGGCTGACGGAGGTGTCGATGATGAAGATGGTGTCACGGAATTCCGGTGGCGAAGGCAACTGCGGCCCCAGGCGGTAGGGCTGTGCCAGGGCAAGGTGGACGCACAGCAGCAACACGGCGTAGTGCAAGCCGCGCCATACCGCGCCCGGGGTCTGCGACCGACGCACCTGCTCACCCTGCAGGCGACGCAGGATGTCGACGCGGGGGTGGCGATAGCGCCGGCCGCCCGGCCGCCCCGGCACCCGTGCGAGTGCCTCCAGCCAGCGGCGGCGCTGCAGCCAGCCCAGCGCCAGCAAAGCGATGGGCCAGGCCCACAACCAGGCGGGATGCTGGAAGCGGATGCCGAGCAGGAACTCGCCCAGGGCCGTCTCCATCAGGCGCCCTCCCCCTGCGTGCGCAACCTGCGCCTGGCCTGCCGGAGCAAGTCTTCCAGTTCCGCGCTCGCGGGACGCTGCGCCGCGAAGCAGCAACGCGTCAGCCGTTCCCGGTAGTCCTGCCATTCCCGCTGCGCGGCGGCCTCCAGCCGCAGATCCTGCAGGCGCGCCAGCCCCAGGCCCTGGCGCAGACAACGCCGGATCCCGAACCTGGCCGCCCGGGGATCCAGTCGTTCCCGGTGCAAGGCGCGGGCCAGCCGCCGCAGCTCGCGCCGGGCGCGGGGCCGCGGCCGCCGGCGGTAAACCAGAAACGCCAGCAACGACAGCACCGCCAGCAGCGTCGGCAACAGGATGAGGGTCGGATCCACGCCCGCCGCCGGCAGCGCCGGCGCCAGGATATCCACCCACTGACCGTCAGTGTGCTGTGCCGCTGTCATCGCTTGCCACCAGGCAGGCCGCCGGTTCATCACGGGTGGAACAGGTGCGGAAGGGAATGGCGCAGGACTGGAAACACTGTGCCAGCCTTTCCTGTTCCCTGGCGAAGGCACGGGCATACGCCGCCTGCTGTGCCGCATTGCCAGCATTGATGCGCAGCGGCGGCAAACCCACCCCGTCCTCGATGAGATAGTCACCGTCCGCGGGCAGGTCCTGCTCCACCGGGTCGAGCACCTGCAGCGCGCGCACCGTGTGACGGGCGGCCAGTTCCTGCAGCAGTGGCAGGGCACGGTTCACATCCAGGTCATGGAAATCACTCACCAGCAGCACGAAGCAGCCCGCGGGCAGGCGGTGCAGCAGGAGACGCAGGCTCTGTTCCAGGTCCGGCTGCCCGGCGTCGAAGTCCAGTGGCGGACAGGCGGACGTCAGCGCCTGCAGCAGGGGTTGCATGGCCGTCTCACCCATGGCCGGCGCAAACCAGTGCGCCTGTTCGTCGAGGACCAGTCCACCCACGGCCAGCGCCTGCTGCCGGGCCTGCCAGGCATGGCAGGCGGCCAGCTTCACCGCCAGGGCGGCCTTGAGCTGGTGGCGGGTGGCAAAACGCATGGCGGCGCGCCGGTCCACCAGCAGGAAGGCCTGTGGCTTGCGTTCCTCGACGAAGACCTTGGTGAACAGCGCACCGCTGCGGGCATAGAGGCGCCAGTTCAACAGGCGTGGCTCGTCGCCGGGCTGGTAGGCGCGGTTTTCCTCGAACTCGAAACCACGCCCGCGCAATGTCGAGAGGCTATCCCCGATGAGCGCATGGGCCGCGGGACGCTGGAATTCCAGCAGGCTGGCCGGGAGCGATTCGGCCTGCAGGCGCAGGGCGCGCAGCTCCACATCACTCAGCAAGGGCTGGGATGACAGGCGTGCTTCAGTGGGCGACCAGCGTCGCCAGTAGCTCGCGAATCTGTCGCGCAACAGGGGAAACGCCATGCTCAGGGAACGGGTACGTGATCCAGGATGCCCTGGATGAGTTCGTTGCAGCCGAGCTGGCGGCTGCGGGCGCTGAAACTGGGAATGATGCGGTGACGCAGCACATCGCCGGCCACCTCGCTTACGTCATCGGGGATCACGTACTCCCGGCCCTGCAGGTAGGCATGGGCGCTGGCGGCGCGCACCATGGCCAGGGTCGCGCGCGGCGAGGCGCCGAACTGGATGGCGTCGTGCCAGTCGGGCAGCCAGCGGCCCAGGTGGCGGGTGGCATTCACAATGCTGACCACGTAACGCTTCAGGCTGTCCTCGATGTGGATCTCCGCCACTTCGCGGCGCGCCTGCAACACGGTGGCGGGACTCAGGCGCGTATCGGGCTGGTCGCGGTCTTCGCCGAAATGCAGCCTGCGGTCACGCTCGAGGATCCGCAGTTCCTGCTCCTCGTCCGGATAGTCGATGACGACGTGCAGCAGAAAGCGATCCAGCTGGGCCTCCGGCAGCGGGTAGGTGCCGGCCTGCTCCAGCGGGTTCTGGGTGGCCATGACGATGAACAGGTCGGGCAGGGCGTGGGACTGGCCGCCGATGGTCACCTGGCGTTCCTCCATGGCTTCCAGCAGGGCCGACTGCACCTTCGGCGGGGCGCGGTTGATCTCGTCGGCGAGGATGATCTCGTTGAACAGCGGTCCCGGTGCGAAGTGGAAGTCGCCGTCCTTGGGATTGAACACCTCGCTGCCGGTGATATCCGCGGGCATGAGGTCGGGCGTGAACTGGATGCGCTGGAAGCGCGCATGCACGCCACCGGCCAGGGCCTTGACCGCCGTGGTCTTGGCCAGCCCCGGCGCGCTCTCCAACAATATATGGCCGCCCGCCAGCAGGGCGATCATCAGCCGGTCGATGAGGCGCGTCTGGCCGACGATGGTCTGTTCGAGGTGCTGGCGCAGGGTGAGGAATTCCGGTTGGGTCTGCATGGTGGACTCTTTGTGTTCGAAGGGATCACTGGTTACTTCAAAGAAGGCTGCTTACCCCGTCATGCCGGCGCATGCCGGCATCCATGCATCTGATCCTTCTGGATTCCGGCATTCGCCGGAATGACGAAAAAACGAATTGATCAGAGCTTCTTCAATGAGGGACGTGGAGACGAATGGCGCTATTCCGACCCGGGTTCATTCCACGGGCAGGCCGGCACCCTTCCACTCGGGAAAACCGTCCTGCAGGCGGCGCGCCTGGAAGCCCTTTTTGCGCAGCCGGTCCACGGCCTCGT
>DATHUT010000200.1:0-4111 GCA_035462005.1 Gammaproteobacteria bacterium
GGCGGGGGCACGCTTCAGCCGTGCCGATTTACGCAATGCCCGGCTGGGCAACGCACAGCTGCAGAAAACCCGGTTCCTGGAGGCCCGGATGGATGGCGCGGACCTGCGTGGCAGCGATCTCACCGAGGCCAGTTTCGAGCGTGCCAGCCTTGACGGCGCCCGTTTGCAGCAGGTAAAGGCGCAGGACAGTCGCTTCGTGAATACCAGCCTGGAGGGCGCCGACTTCACCGGCGCGGATCTGCACAAGGCCAACTTCGAGGACGCCCTGCTCATCGGTGCCAACCTGCAAGACACCGATCTCAGCCGCGCCACCCTGGTAGACGCCGATCTTACCAATGCCAAGCTGGAGGGCGCGAAACTCGACAGCGCCATGTGGACCGACCGCCGCCGCTGCCGGCCCGGGTCGGTTGGAGAATGCCGGTAACTTTTCGAAAACATTCACCGCAAAAGCGCAAAGAACGCCGAAAGGCCAAACATTCCCACTTGGCCATTTTCAATTCAACTGAATCCGCTGCCCCCAGGGTACCTGCCCTCTTCCCTTCACCAGCCACAGCACCGGGAACTCCGGCTCCTGTTTGGGGAACTCGCCATCGGCATCAGTGAAGTAGACCAGCAGGTCGGGGTTGTTGCCCTGCTCCCGGATCCACTCGAACACCGGCGTGAAGCGGGTGCCGCCGCTCCCCTGCATGCCCGCCGGCACGGTGAAGGTCTCCCAGGGCTCGTAGATCCAGGGCCCGTCCTTCGACAGCGCCGCATCGCAGGCATGCAGGGTGATGCGGGCGCGCATCTGGCCCTTGATGGCATCGATCTCGGTGATGAACTCGCGGATCTCCTGATCGCGCACGGACCCGCTGGTATCCACCACCACCATGATATTCACCTGGCTGCTGCGCAGGGTGGGAAAGATGGCCTCACCCTCGCGTCGCGAGGGCCGGAAGTAACTGTAATCATCCCGCGCCGAGGCGGTCATGTAGCGCGCCAGCAGCATGCGCCAGGGCAGCTGCGGCTGCAGCAGGTGATCCACCAGCCGCGCCAGGGTGCTGCTCAGTTTGCCGGCCTGTTGGGCCTGCTGGGCGGCGCCGGCCAGGCGCTGGCGCCACTGCACCGCCAGCTGTTCCCGCTCCGTCTCGCTCAGGGGCGGCGGCGGAAAATCCTCGTCGTCCTCGCCCTGCTCGTCCAGTTCCGGGGCGGCGCCGGCGCCGCTGGCCTGGTTCTCATCGGTCTCCGGCCGTTCCCCCTGCCCTTCATCGGACTCGCGCGGTTCCTCACCGCGGCCGGCATCCTGCTGCTGTTCCGGTGGCGGCGGTTTGCGCTGGTCGCGGTTCTGCTGTTCCTGGTCGTAGAAATGATCGTCGTGGGTTTCCTGCTGGAGATCATCCTTGATGTAGGGATAAATCTCCTCGGCGGTCATGTCCTCGTAGCCTGATTCCAGCAGCACACCGGGCGGCGGCTTGAGGCCGTCCTTGATGAGTAGCGGGTTGATGGCCAGGTCGCAGGCGATGTCCCAGCGCTGCTTGACGCGATGCTGGCGGCGTGCGAAATGGGACAGGGCGCAATGCAGCGCTTCGTGGGCCAGCACGAACTGGGTCTGTTCCAGGGTGAGCTGGCGGATGTAATCGGGGTTGTAATAGAGGGCGCGCACATCGGTACCGATTGACTTGCAGCGTTCCGGCTTGGCGGCCTTCATGGGCAGGCGCAGCACCAGCGCGCCGAGGAAGGGGCGTTCCAGAATGAGGCGGGTGCGCGCCGCGCTCAGCTTGGTTTCGATGTCGTCGTTCAGCATCGCCCGGCGGGCCTACATGTCGAACAGCATCACATCGGCCACGGCCTTCGCCCAGACCGAGAACTGGGGTACGCCGAACAAGTCCTGGCCCACGGCCCGGTGCATGTCGGAGACCAGCATGACACCCATTTCCCGCTGCGGGAAACGTCCGGCGTAATCGAGGATGCGCCCCCAGCCCTCCTGGGCCTCTGGCGTGTCCTTGACACGAATGGCACGCGCCACCAGGGCCGACGCCACCGCGTACTGCAGGTCGGTCTCACGCGGCACGGACACCTGCTCGCCGCGCAGGATGGCATCGATGTCCGGCAACTGATCCAGGTTGTCCACGAAGGCGGCCAGCTCGACCCCGGCGGCCGGACCCACGCAGGCCTGTAGCGCGCCCACTAGCAGCTCGTTGTTGTCACCGAACTTGTGCAGGGCCCGGTGGGCGAACTCCCAGGAGCGCGGCGAAGGGAACGCCACCGGGTTGTGGGCCGGGTCGAACTCGAACAGCAACTCGGGACGGAAACGCAGGAAACCGATCAGGCGTTCGTCGATGCCGTGCGCATAGGCCCAGGCCACCCAGTCGTCCAGATTCACGTCCAGTTCGAAATGGGAGAAGCGGTTGGCCAAGGGCGCCGGCATGGTGTAGGTCACGCCGCGGTCGCCCTGGCGATTACCGGCAGCAAAGATGGCCCAGCCGTGCGGCACCTCGTAGGCCCCGAGGCGGCGATCCAGGATCAGCTGGTAGGCGGCGGCCGACACGCTGGGCGGCACCGAGGTGATCTCGTCCAGGAACAGGATGCCGCGCAGGCCATGGCGAGTGGCATCGGGCAACATGGCAGGCACCGCCCACTCCACATGATCACCAACCCGGAAAGGGATACCGCGCAGGTCGCTGGGCTCCATCTGTGACAAGCGGATGTCGATCACCGGCACTTCATGGTCCGCGGCCACTTGGGCCACCATCTGGGATTTCCCTACCCCGGGTGGCCCCCACAACATCACCGGCGTGTGGTGGCCGGTATCGGTACTTTCGAATTCACGTTGCAAAACGGTGATCAATTGGGAGGGGCGCATGTGTCGTTCACCACATCTGGTCGAAAAGAAACAGGTCTCTGCGGGCCTGGCTGCCAGGCAGCACCCAAGTCCCGGGAGTTACCCACAACGGCCGCCCATGTTACGCATTTCCCTAAGAAAATGCATATTCCCACGGCGATTGCAGGGCTGCCCGTGGAGTGCCGGCACGGGGCTGTGTTGCAAATGCACCCAGGCCGGCAAACCGGGCCTAAAAAAAACCGCTGCCAGGCCGTTATCCCTGGGCATGTGACGCGGGACCACACCGCGCGGAATCATCAGGGTGATGTGTTCGGAAGCGCTCACGCCACACCTGTTACCTCGACAAAGGGCCGAGAATGAGCGGTACACCCTGCATCCTGTTATGCGAAGCCTCCCATGATGGACAACACCCCCTGGCCACCCAGCTGCGCCGGGCCGGTATCCAGGTTGAACTGGCCGGGAATGTGGCGGAGGCCCGCCAGCTGCTGCGGCGCCAGTTCTACGATGGCGTGGCCATCGATTTGCTGCTGCCTGACCAGGACGGCATCTCCCTGGCCCTGGATATCCGCCGCCAATACGCGGATCTGCCCCTGATGGTCCTGACCACGCGCCAGCGCAAGCTCCGGCAGCCGCAACAGGCGCCGGACTGGCTCGACAAGACCGCCAACCAGGCACGCCTGGTGTTCGCCTTAAAGCAGGCCAGCCAACGGGCAGCCGGACGACATCCGCGGGTACTGCAGGTGGACGACGATGATGAGCAAGCCCGACTGGTGCGAGACACCCTGGGCCAGCAGGCACGACTGGTACGCACCCGGAATGCCCAGGAGACGGAACTGGCCCTGCTACGAGGCGAATACGACCTGGCGCTGATCAATATGGACAGCGGCGAGTCACTGCATAACCACGCCCTGCAATTACTGGAATCCCGGCCGGCCAACCTGCCCCTGGTGCTCAATACCGCTGCCGACAGCGACCCCATGATTCCCATTCTCTGGGCCCTGATCGCCCACTACGACGAGCCGATACGCGCAGCCTATTGCTAGGTTTTCGCCTGGCGATGACCGGGTTCGCGAGCAGGGCACGCTCCCGCGGTTGCTCATGCAAGCCTCTTCGCGGCCTTGGCCGCGAATGCGCGTAATGGATCGCCACAGGTCGTGCCCTGCCCGCCTGCTCAACCCTCCTTCAAGCGTCGCAGCTGGCGGCGCTGTTTCTTGTCCGGGCGGTGCGCAGGCTGACTCAGGCCCGCCGCCTGCAGCCGTTCCTGCTCGCGCCGCAGGTCCCGCGCCAGGA
>DATHUT010000201.1:0-3118 GCA_035462005.1 Gammaproteobacteria bacterium
GATCGGGGAATTCCTCGGCAAGGTGGTGCGCCTGACCTCGCGCGATACGGTGCTGATGACCCCAGACGGCAACCACCTGCGCATTCCCAACAGCGACATCATTACCTCGGCCATGCTGAACTTCAGCCGCAATCCATTGCGTCGCTTCGAGTTCAAGGTGGGGGTCTCCGTGGACCTGGATGTGGCGACCGCCCGGGAGCTCGGCAGTGCGACCTTGCGGGGCATGAAGGGGATCCTGCCCGACCCGCGACCGCAAGTGCTGATCTCGGAACTGGGTGACAGCACGGTACAGCTGAGTTTCCTCGCCTGGATCGATCAGCGTGAAACCGACATCCTGAAGGCGCGCAGCGAGGCCATCCGCCTGGTGAAGGCCGCCTTCGACGCAGCAGGCATCGAAATGCCCGAACCCATCTACCGCATCCACCTGCGCGATACGGCTTCCCTCAAGCCCGGCGAAGGCGGGGCCGCGCGCCCTGAGCCGGCACCGACGCCGCGCCAGGCCGCGGCCACGGCTGAAGACAGCGATGTGTCGGCGGACCACACGATCGACGAGCAGGTGGCCGAGGATCTGCGCACCTCTGACGAGGAGAACCTGCTGAAGAAGGGTGGGTGAGTGGATCCCGGCATTCGCCGGGATGACGAGAAAGGGATTCCTGGTTTGTGCCGAGCATCGTCATTCCGGCGCAGGCCGGACAAAAGCGCGTAGCGCGTTGAACGCCCGCAGGGGCGGCCCGAAGGGCGAGCGAAGCGAGTCATCCAGTGGTTCTAATGGCGTATGCGTGCCCGCTTACGCAAGGCAGCCAATAACAAGGGCGGGAATTTTCCCCATATTAAATTCTTGCTATAACATAGGCGCCCTATCAGCCCCAACAGCCGGGTGCTGCACAAGCCGGTGCTGGACCTCTCCTGTTAATTCGCGGCAGCCAATCAGCTCGTCAAACGCCTGGAACATATGGGACTGCTGGAGGAGATCACCGGTCAGGCGCGTAACAGACGCTTCCGCTATACCTCCTATGTCCAGTTGTTCGCCGATCAGGAAACCGAGGCGCCGGAGCCATCGAGATGAGTTTCCGGCTGGGAATGGCGTATGCATGCCTGCGCCGGAAAGGCCGGTGGGATAGCTGGATTCATGGCGGATATCTCCATTTATTTCAATAGGTAAAACTGTATTCTCCCAGCGCTCCGGCGTTCTTGTAGTTTGACTCCCAGTGGCCGATAGATACCTAGATACCGTGAATGGTATTGCTGGATCACGTTGATGTGATCTAGAGGATTCGGCCGGGTGGGAAGACTCGGCTACCCGGCGGTACGCTGGGCGGCATGGTGCCGGAAAGCATGAATGACGGAATCAGGAATTCACAGTTACATACCACCACGATTATCGCCGCAGCCATAATGCCCCAAGCCTCGCCATTATCGGAACATCCATCAACTACAGTGAAAGTATTGTGGCGTACCCTGGCGCTTTACGCCGGCGCCTGGACGTTGACGCTTGCCGCGCTGGTGATATGGGAATTTCGCAGCCGCCATACCGCGTTGGAAGACCTGATGTATCTCAAGGCGGAAATCCTCCATGACAATACCTGGGCCTTGCAGCATTGGGTTGGCGGCCATGGCGGGGTCTACGTGGAGGTCCCCGCGGATTACCAGCCCAGCCCGCTCCTGGCCATGCAGCCCGAACACCGTGTGGTCACGCCCAGAGGCCGGCACCTGGCGCTGGCAAATACCACGGTGCTCATGGAAGGCATCACGGATCAAAGTGCCGCGCAGCGCAATGCGCGGATCCGCTTGACCAGCCAGGACCCGCTGAACCCGGATCACCAGCCGGCGGAGTGGGAACGCAAGGGCCTGGAGGCGCTGGCGGCCGGCCAGCTTTCATGGACAGAGCTGATCGATGAGTCTGCGCAGCAGGCCTATCGATTCATGCGTCCTCTACAATTGCAGGAAAACTGCCTGAGCTGCCACCAGTATGCCGATGCCGACGCGGGAGACGTGGTGGGTGCCATCAGCGTTCACCTGGATGTGAGCGAGGACTTCGCGGTGCATGGGAAGGCCGAACGGGTCATGTTCCTGAGCTATGGCGCCATCTGGCTGGTCGGTCTGGCGGGTCTGACCATGACGGGACGTCGCTGGAAGGGGCTGTTGCATGCCCTGCGGCAGGCGGCGACCTGTGACCCCCTTACCGGCTTGTGGAACCGGCGCGAACTGATGCGAAAACTTGAGCATGAGATGGCCCGCTCCGCCCGATATGGCCACCCCCTGGCGGTGATCATGCTGGATATCGATCATTTCAAGCGGGTCAACGACTCCCATGGCCACCAGGCTGGTGACCAGGTGCTCAAGGATCTTGCCGGACTTATTCAGGCAACCGTGCGTGGTAGTGACCTGGTGGCGCGCTACGGTGGCGAGGAAATCCTGGTGCTGTGTCCGGAAACCGACGGCGTTGTCGCCGGCCAGCTGGCCGAACGCATTCGCCGGCATGTGGAGGGAGCGACGATCGTGACCACATCTGCCCGGATTCAAATGACGGTGAGCCTGGGCGTCGCCGCCTACCCCGAGCTACCGACCGGAACGGACCTGATCCAGGCCGCCGACGCCGCCATGTACCGCGCCAAGCAGTCCGGCCGTAACCGGGTTTGCAGCGCGGCCGCGCCTGTGGGTTAGTTTGTAAATACCGGTAAATATTTCATGGGTATTGGCCGTTAAGGTTTGGCAGGCCCGGTATGTCTGCCTTGATTCAATGGCCACTTGTAACCGATTGATATGAAAAATAATACTGTCGATCCCCTCGGAGGATCAATGAGCCAGGCGGGCGGCGGGGATTGCCGGCCTGGACCATCCCTCAACTGCCTTTGGCACGCCGCCCTGGAGGCGGCACCGTACCTCATGTTTCTCCATGATGCGGATGGCCGGCTGCTGGCGGCCAACCAGGCGTATTTGCGCAGTGCGGGGATGAGCGAGCGGCAGGCACTGGGCCAGCCGTACTGGACGGTGTTTCCTCGTCGCCATGGTGCCCTGCCGGGTTGCCGACATAGCCAGATGGGGTTGCAGTCCTACACCGATGAATTCGATGTGGAGGGGCGTGGTTTCCGTTCCGACGCCTACGCCGTGCGGGATG
>DATHUT010000202.1:0-2094 GCA_035462005.1 Gammaproteobacteria bacterium
CCGAGAATGCGTGCCACGGGACCCTGATAGTTACTGGAGTAGATGGGCCACTGCGGATTGAAGGCATCGAAGCGCGGATTCTCGCCATTGACGTCCTTGTGGCAATCGAAATAGGCATCGATATCGCCGACATCGCGCCAATAGCCACGTTCCTCATGCGGCTTGAGGCCCGGAATAAGGTTGGTCGTGAAATCGTATGCGTACAGGCGATGCGTATTCAGCAGGCGGGGCAACACATGCATGCCGAAATCCGTTTCACCTCGCGCATGCGCCTCAACGAGCGCCTTGACCAGGACATTGGCGTTGAAGATATAGTTGCCCATCGAAGCGTATGCCCGCTCCGGATCATTGGGCAGCGAGCGCGGCTGAGCGGGCTTTTCCTGGAATTCCTGGATACGGCCGTCGGCCTCGGTGGCGATCACACCAAAGCCGGGGGCCTTCTCGATCGGCACGGGCAGCGCGGAAATGGTCACATCCGCATCGTGTTCACGATGGAACCAGACCATCTGGCGAACATCCATCCTATAGATATGATCGGCGCCGAACACAGCCACCAGATCGGGACGATGCATCTTGATCAGCCGCAGGCTCTGGTACACGGCATCGGCGGTACCGCGGAACACATGGCTGTGCTCATCCATCTGCGGCGGGACCACAGTCACAAACTGATCCGGTAGCAGTGGTGAGACATCCCAGGCCTTGCGGATATGCTCGATGAGCGATTGCGCCTTGTACTGCACCAGCAGATACACGGCGCGCATACCTGAATTGATCAGGTTGCTGAGCACGAAATCGATGATGCGATAACGTGCACCGAAGGGTACCGCCGGTTTGGAGCGTTGCGCGGTCAGCGGATATAGACGTGACCCCTGCCCTCCGGCCATAACGAATGTGACGATTTTGTCCTCGTGCCTCCGCTCGCGCATCATCCACCCCCACCAGTTTCAACGCCAAATCCATCAGCTTGCTTCAAGTATAGGTGAGCGGATACGCCTGTATCATTCCTGAAAATTCGCTACCCCGCCGTCTGCAATTTCAGGCTCGACCAAGGCGGGCCTGGGCAGCATGTTCTCGCCGGCGTCGGCCTCCGCATCAGATGCTGCATGGACATGAGATGAGTATAGGCAATAGAAAGCACTTTTCCTTTGGCCCCACTCTATTCGAGAATTCCCTGGCGGGAAAACAGCTTCAGAAACCGTTCCACGTTGGCTGCTACCTGCGTCTTTAGCTTCTCCGGCACAACAGGCTTCAGAGCGGGTAACACCAGATGTCCGGCGCTGATGTCGTCGCTCAACTGGTCGATGAGTTCGGGCACCGTGCGGCTGCCATCGAGGCACTGGGTCAAGCGCGTCGAAAAGGGATCGAGCAGGATAGTGGAGTGGCGTGCCGTGGCCAGGTGGCCGAGCTGCTGCGCGGCCTGGACACGCGCCAGGCGATGGGCACGCGGGCGTTCGGCGTCGCCGCGGCTGTGACGGCGCGGCAGCGGGGTCATGCCGACCGCCTGGTGGGTGAAGAGAATGAACAACTCTGACAGCAGGCCATTGATATCCTCCGCCGCCGCGTCATTACCGGCCGCGCGCAGACGCGCAGCGGCGGCCTCGGCCAGTTCCGGGAAGGGCATGGCATCGGGATAACAAGCCGTCAGCTCCATGAGCGCGGCCTTGGCCAGGGGATGGCGGACCTGTACCTCCGTTTTCCCGGCCCGGATGAAGGTCTCGTTGCTGGCCTTGCGCAGGTTCACCTTGGCGGGCGCATCGAGATTGGCGAAGAAAGCCTGGGTGCGCAAACGGCCGATGTCCAGGTCATGGGACAGGGGCGCGCCGGCACGGCACAGCAGGGACTGGCGGAAGCAGCGGTTACCCAGGTAATCCAGGTATTGCTCCTGCTCCGCCAGGGTCTCGAACTGTTCCAGCCAGGACTCGGCCTGCTCGCCGAGCACCGAGGGGAACATGCTCTTGAGGTCTGCATCGCACATGTACTGCAGACCGTGGCCCTCGACGGTGCTGATGAATTCGCTGACGAATTGCGGCTGGTTCCAGGCCTCGAGGTACTCATGGTAGAGATAGCTGGGGTGGGAGGTACGCAAGCGCTGCA
>DATHUT010000203.1:0-14645 GCA_035462005.1 Gammaproteobacteria bacterium
ATGGGGTTGGGACGGAACATGGAGCGGCTGGCGAACACCCCCACCCGCTCGTTACCGCCGAGGCGTGGTGGTCGCACCGTGGCCTTCCAGCCCTCGCGCAGGGCCTGATGAAACAGGAACAGCACCCAAATATGGGAGAAATCCCGCAGGCCGCGCACGGCTTCCTCCCGGGCATAGTCCGGATATAGCTCGATGACGGCCGGCACGTCCACCAGGCCGGGCTGGCGGGGAATGCCGAACTTCTGCTTGAAACAGGAATGCACAACGCCGATGGCGTCGAATCGAAATGCGTCGTTCATGATCTGACGGGGTCCAGCCATACAAACACATGGATTACTCGCAACGCTCGTCCTTCGAGTCGCCCCTGCGGGCGTTCAACGCACTACGCACTATTGTACGGCCTACACCGGATTGACCGGTTAACCCGGTCTTCTTTGTTGTTTACCCGGCTTGCGCCCCCGCCCGCCATCCTTGCGCGGCGGCAGGCCGGTGTGCTGGGTGAGGATGGCGCCCTTGCCGGTACGGCGCTGGTGGGCCGGCGCCGAGTTCTTGCGCCGCGGCGACTGGTAGGCATCCTGGTCGCGGGGCTGGTCGCGGGGGATGAGCTGCTGCGCGCCATCGCCGATGAGATCCTCGCGGCCCATGCGCGTCAGGGCGGCGCGCAGCAACGGCCAGTTCTTCGGATCGTGGTAACGCAGGAAGGCCTTGTGCAGCTTGCGTTGTTCCGGGTCCTTGACACTTTCCACTGTCTCGCTCTTGTAGCTGATCTTGTGCAGCGGGTTCCTGCCCGAATGGTACATGGCCGTGGCGCTGGCCATGGGTGAAGGATAAAAGGCCTGCACCTGATCGGCACGGAAGCCATTGCGTTTCAGCCACAGGGCCAGGTTGAGCATGTCCTCGTCGCGGGTGCCCGGGTGGGCAGCGATGAAATAGGGGATCAGGTACTGTTCCTTGCCGGCCTCCTTGGTGAACTTCTCGAACATGGCCTTGAAGCGGTCATAGGAACCGATGCCCGGCTTCATCATCTTCGACAGTGGACCGTCCTCGGTATGCTCCGGTGCGATCTTGAGGTAACCACCCACGTGGTGCGTGACCAGCTCGCGCACGTATTCGGGATCCTGTACGGCCAGGTCGTAGCGCAGCCCCGAGGCAATCAGCACTTTCTTCACGCCCGGCAGCCGGCGTGCCTGCCGGTACAGCTCCGTCAGTGCCGAATGGTCGGTATCGAGGTTCTGGCAGATGCCCGGGTAGACACAGCTCGGCTTGCGACAGGCGGCCTCGATCTCGCGACTCTTGCAGGCAATGCGGTACATATTGGCCGTCGGCCCGCCCAGGTCGGAGATCACCCCGGTAAAGCCCGGCACCTTGTCGCGGATCTCCTCGATCTCGTGCAGGATGGATGCCTGCGAGCGGTTCTGGATGATGCGGCCCTCGTGCTCAGTGATGGAGCAGAAGGTGCAGCCACCGAAACAGCCGCGCATGATGTTCACCGAGAAGCGGATCATTTCATAGGCGGGGATCTTCGCACCACCATAAGCCGGGTGCGGCACCCGTGCGAAGGGCAGGCCGAATACATAGTCCATTTCCTCCGTGCTCAAGGGCAGCGGCGGCGGATTCAGCCACAGGTCCTGTTCGCCATGCCTTTGCACCAGCGCGCGCGCATTGCCCGGATTGGTCTCCAGGTGCAGCACGCGGTTGGCATGGGCGTAGAGCACGGCATCGTTGCGCACCTTCTCGAAGGACGGCAGGCGGATCACGGTACGGTCGCGGTCGCGCTGTGGATGGGGATGGAAGTGCAGCACTTGCGCCCCGCCCTCCGCGCCCGGCACACCGTACAGGGCGGCCTCCCGCTCCTGGCGCTGGCACTCGCTCAGTTCACGCGGGTTCACATAGGGATTGACGACGCGGTCGATCCTGCCGGGCCGGTCGATGCGGGTGGAGTCGATCTCCAGCCAGTCCGCCGGGGTGTCGCGGCGCACGAAGGCCGTGCCGCGGATATCAGTGATGGTATCGATCGCTTCGCCGGCGGCCAGACGATGGGCCAACTCCACCACCGCCCGTTCCGCATTTCCATACAGCAGCAGGTCAGCGGCGGCGTCCAGCAGGATGGAACGACGCACCTTGTCCTGCCAGTAGTCGTAATGGGCGATGCGGCGCAGCGAAGCCTCGATGCCACCCAGCACGACAGGCACCTCGGGAAAGGCCTCGCGGCAGCGCTGGGCGTAGACCAGGGAGCAGCGATCCGGACGTTTTCCGCCCATGCCACCCGGGGTGTAGGCATCGTCGGAGCGGGGTTTGCGATCCGCCGTGTAGCGGTTGATCATGGAATCCATGTTGCCCGCCGCCACCCCGAAGAACAGGTTGGGCCGGCCCAGGGCCTCGAAGGCGTCCTTCGACTGCCAGTCGGGCTGGGCGATGATGCCCACCCGGAAGCCCTGCGCCTCCAGCAACCGGCCGATCACCGCCATGCCGAAGGAGGGATGGTCCACGTAGGCATCGCCGGTGACGATGATGATGTCGCAGGAATCCCAGCCCAATTGGTCCATCTCCGTCCGGTTCATGGGCAGGAATGGCGCCGTACCGAAGCATTCGGCCCAGTACTGCGGGTAATCGAACAGGGCGGTGCGGGGAACGGGAAGGGCTGTGGCTGACATGGGGAGATCCGCTTTGCTGGCGCATAGTGTAGCGGAAAACCCGGGGTTCGGGGTAAATGCCGGTATTTCGGTGGGGGTTCAGGTGGGTATCAGGCTGTCGCGCCACCCGAAAGCCTTATATCCGCAAAAAAACTTGAAAAAAACCTTAATAACGCCAAGTACGCCAAGAACGCCAAGGCCGCCAAGAAAACCAATCTTTATGAAACCCGCCATTTCAGCTTGTGCCGGAATAACGGGTTACCCGTGTCTTTCACACATAAATATCTTGGCGCTTTTGGCGTTCTTGGCGCGCTTGGCGTCTATAAGGTTTTAAGGTTTCAAGGTCGCACAGCAGATCAAATCGACTTCAGCCCGCCTTCTTCAGGGAACCCGCCGCCGCCTTGCGCAGGATCTCGGCCTTGTCGGTCTTTTCCCAGGTGAAGTCGTCGTCCTGGCGCCCGAAGTGGCCGTTGGTGGCGGTCTTGCGGTAGATGGGCCGCAGCAGGTCCAGCATCTGGACGATGCCCTTGGGACGCAGGTCGAAGTGCTCGGCGATCAGGTCCTCGATCTCGGTTTCCGGGATACGACCGGTGCCGAAGGTGTCCACGTGGATGGAGACCGGGCGGGCGACGCCGATGGCGTAGGCCACCTGCACCTCGCAGCGATCGGCCAGGCCAGCGGCGACCACGTTCTTGGCCACGTAGCGGGCCGCGTAGGCGGCGGAACGGTCCACCTTACTGGGGTCCTTGCCGGAGAAGGCACCGCCACCATGACGGCCGACACCGCCGTAGGTATCGACGATGATCTTGCGCCCGGTCAGGCCGCAATCACCCACCGGGCCACCCACCACGAAGCGCCCGGTGGGGTTAATGAAATACTCGGTCTTGTCGGACAGCATCTCGGCCGGCAGCACGGGCTTGATGATCTCTTCCATCACCGCCTTGCACAGGTCCTCGTGGCTGATGTCCTCGTCGTGCTGGGTGGACAGCACCACCGCCTCGATGGCCTTGGGCGTGTTGCCCTCATAGCGCACCGACACCTGGGACTTGCAGTCCGGACGCAGCCAGGGGAGCTTGCCGCTCTTGCGCACTTCCGCCTGGCGGGCGGTCAACCGGTGCGCATACTGGATGGGCATGGGCATCAGTTCCTCGGTCTCGTTGGTGGCATAGCCGTACATCAGGCCCTGGTCACCGGCACCCTGGTCCAGGTCCAGGCCGGCGCCTTCATCCACACCCTGGGCGATGTCCGGCGACTGCCGGTCGAGGGCGATCAGCACGGCGCAATACTTGCCGTCGAAGCCCATGCGACCGTCGTTGTAGCCGATATCCAGGATGGTCTGGCGGATCACATCGGTGTAGTCGACCACGGCATTGGTGGTGATCTCGCCGGAGACCACCGCCATGCCGGTGTTGACCATCACTTCGCAAGCGACACGGGCCTTGGGATCCTGCGCCAGGATGGCATCGAGGATGGCGTCGGAACAGTTGTCGGCAACCTTGTCTGGATGGCCTTCACCGACGGATTCGGAAGATACGAGATAGCTGCGAGTCATAATAAATCCTCAAAACAAGTTACAAGTAAAGCCCTGCTGGTTTCGTCATTCCGGCGAATGCCGGAATCCAGTTGCCTTTGATCATCTGGATTCCCGCCTGCGCGGGAATGACAACAACGGGTGTGCCGGGCGGTTCTGGTTGATTCAGGAGGTCTTTCGAAAGTGCAGAATGCCCCAGGCCAGGTAACCGGCCTTGCCGGCATCGACCCAGTGCTGCAGGCCGGTGAGCATGCGCTCGACATAGGCCTCGGACACCTTGCCGGTCAGGGCCGCGCGCTGCTTCAGCAGCTCGGCGCGGACCCGGCCATAGTGGCGTACCAGCTGCCCGGTCTGGTCCTCGACATCCACCTCGGTGAGGCCGGCGGCCTTCGCAGCCTGGCGGTAGAACCCGATGGAGCCCAGGGAAGCCAGGTGAATACGGTCCAGTACCGGCTGCAGCACACCTTCGGGGCAATCATCCGCCTGCATGGGATCGGTGAACAGGAGGTGTCCACCCGGTTTCAGCACACGGGCGGCCTCGCGAATCACCTGTTCGCGATTGGGGCTGTGCAGGATCGCATCCTGGGACCAGACCAGATCATATTGGGCATCCGGTCCGGGCACGCGCTCGAAATCACCATCCACCACCTCGATGAGGTGATCCAGTCCCGCTTCGCGATTCATGGCACGGTCGCGTTCGTTCTCGGCCTCACTGAGATTGAGGGCCGTGACATGGCAGCCGAAGGTACGGGCCAGGTAGCGGGCAGCGCCACCGTAACCGGCACCCAGGTCCAGCACCCGGGACTCGGCAATCAGGCCCGGCACCTGGCGTGCCATGTATTCCACGGTGCGCCGTGAGGCCGTGGCGATTTCCTCGTCTTCATGCTCGTAGAGGCCGATATGGATATCCTCGCCACCCCAGATATGGAAGTAGAAGTTATCGGCGTCCTCGCTGTTGTAGTAGTCGCGGGCGGTACTGACCACCTCGGAATGCGCGGCACTCATGCGTCTCCCTCCCTGGTGAGATAGGATTTTTCCGCCACGTGGATGAAGAAATCCGGTTCGCTTTCCCGGTAGGTCTCCTTGAAGTCCCCGTAGGTGGTCACGCGCTGGAAACCAACCTCACGCAGCAGACGTTGCATATAGGCCTTGCGCAGGGGAAACATGTTGAGGTGGAACTGGGATCCGTCTCCGAAACTGTACTTGAAGCGCGCCAGGCTATCGTCCACATGTTCCGGCTCGGCGGAAACATTGTCGCCGCAGTAGTAGTACTTGTGGGTGGGCTTGACCTGCTTGTCGAGCAAGGCGTCGTAATTACGCTGGTCGAGAATCAGGATGCCGTCGTGGCGCAGAGTGGCGTAGTACTCGGCCAGGGCCTTGCGTCGATCGTCCTCGTCATGCAAATGCGTGAAGGAGTTACCAAGGCAGATGACGGCATCGTAGAGGTCATGCACGTCGCGATTCAGCCAGCGCCAATCGGCATGTACGGTGCGCAGAATATGACCACGCTTGCGTGCATTCTCGAAGGCCTTGGCCAGCATTACCGGGCTGCCGTCCGCGCTGGTGACCTCGAAACCGGCCTCCAGCAGGGCCACGGAGTGGAAGCCCGTTCCGGTAGCCACATCGAGCACTTTCTTGGCACCGAGTTCGCGCAACTTGTCGATGAAAAAACGGCCTTCCGCCTCGGCACGACCATCCCAGTCGATCAGTTCATCCCATTTTTCCACGAAGGACTTTACGTATTCTTCCTGGTACTTGTCGGTTTCGCGTACCGCGAGGGGATCTTCACCGTAGTCTTGTTCAAGTTTGCTATTGAGCATGAGCATGTTTCCCATTTTGTTATCGCAGACTGCCAAATGCAGGAGGCGCTGCATGCCGGCTGGGCATGCGCTCTTCATGCCGCAATCGGCACAAATCGTTGTTTCAGGCGATATCTCATCCAGCCAGTGGCGGACGTGATTCTTTATGTTGTGCAGGACGGGCCTGCTGTTCGACAGCACCCTGGCGGGGCTGATGGATTCCGGTCAGGATACCGGAGTGAAAACTCGCGCCTTGGGCGCTGAAAACGTTTTCCTGGAGAATGCTGCATTGCTGCAGACGGTTGCAATGGAATGCTTCCTCCTCGCAACATCCTTATACCCTACGGACATTGACCGTGAATGACAAGTCCGCATGCTGTCAGACGAGTACACGAAAGCCGATTTTTTCAATAGAAAACAGGGGAAAACGGGCAATTTACCGATTTCCTCTGTTTTTGGTAGCACACGCCTGATAAGTTATTCTGATAAGTAATTCAAAAACCCATCCCGTTCTGCTTTGCATCTGACTCGGCGAACCAAGCGGAGAGAAAATCAATGAAGGCGCGCACCCGGTGCGAGAGGTGGCGGGTGTGGGGATAGAGGGCGTGGGCACTGGTGGCGGGCCACTCGTATTCCGTGAGCAGGGGCAACAGGCGCCCCTCGGCGAGGGAACGGTGCACGATGAACAGTGGCTGCAGGACGATGCCCTGGCCTTCCAGTGCCGCGCGATGGAGGAAATCCCCGTTATTGGCCTGCAGGCGTGAAGCTACCCGCACACTGCCGGCCTTGCCGTCGGCGTTGCGATAGCGCCAGACCCGCGGCTCCGGCACCAGGCTGTAGGTCAGGCAGGCATGCTGCGCCAATTCCTCGGGCCGCCGGGGCGTACCGGCACGTTGCAGGTATTCCGGGCTGGCACAGACACAACTGCGAATACGGGCCAGGCGGCGCGCAATCAGGCTGGAATCCTCCAGGTCGCCAATGCGCAGGGCGAGATCGAAGCCTTCCGCCAGCAGGTCCACCTGCCGGTCATTGAAATCGAGATCGAATTCCACGCCCGGATGGGCCTGCAGAAAGGCATTGATGGCCGGACCCAGCTGCAACAGGCCGAAGGACAGGGGCAAGGCCACGCGCAGGTGCCCTTGCAGCTTGCCGTGCTCGCGGGACACCGCCTGCTCCGCCTCCGCCACATCGGCAAGGATGTTCACGCAACGCTCATACAGGCTGCGCCCTGTGCTGGTAAGGCTCATGCGTCGCGTGGTACGGCGAAACAACTGTACTCCGAGGCGTTCCTCGAGTTCGGAGAGGCGCCGGCTGACAGCGGACTTGGCAATCCCCATGTGCTCGGCGGCTGCAGTGATGCTGCCCGCTTCCACCACCCGGGCGAAGGTCTCCATCGATTCAAAACGCATCATCAGCGTACCCTCGCCTCCTTGTTCGCGGCCAAGGTCGCTCCTACAAGGAGGCAGTCGTTATTGTTCTCATTAACAGAACAATTATTTGACAAAATAGGTATTTATTCTTTCTCTGTCAACAATAAAACTTCCCCACAACAACCTGGTCCGAGGCAAGAACATGTGGCGCAATAGCCGGCAACAGTATGGAATCATCAGCATCACCCTGCACTGGCTGGTGGCCCTGCTGGTCTTCAGCCAGTTCGGCCTCGGCTTGTGGATGGTGGAGCTGGATTACTACGACGGCTGGTACCAGCGGGCGCCGGACCTGCACAAGAGCATCGGCATCACCCTGTTCGGCATCATGGTGCTGCGCTTATTCTGGCGCTACGTCAACCCGCGTCCCGCGCCCCTGCCCTCGCTGGCGAGCTGGGAAAAACGCCTGTCCGGCTGGCTGCACGTTTTCTTTTATCCCCTGCTGTTCGTGCTGATGCTGAGCGGCTACCTGATCTCCACCGCCGATGGTCGCGCCATTGCCGTTTTCGACCTGTTCCGGGTGCCCGCCACGCTGACGTCCATTCCCGACCAGGAGGATGTCGCCGGCCTGGTCCACCAATGGCTGGCCTACACTTTGATCGGCCTGGTGGCCCTGCACGCCCTGGCGGCCCTGAAACACCATTTTCTCGACCGTGACGCCACGCTCACGCGCATGCTGCGCGGCAAATCCTGACCCACCCATCACCCACAAGGAGTCACCATGAACCGCAAACCCATCCTCGCCACCCTGCTGGCCACTGTCCTGGCCCTGCCCGGCCTGGCCCCGGCCGCCGACTACGTCATCGACACGGAAAAGGCCCATGCCTTCATCCAGTTCCGCATCAGCCACCTGGGCTTCAGCTGGCTGCTGGGCCGCTTCAACAAATTCTCCGGTAGCTTCACCTACGATGAAGAGAAACCCGAGGCGTCCCGTGTCGAAGTCAGCATCGATCCCGCCAGCATCGACTCCAATCACGCCGAGCGTGACCGTCACCTGCGCGGCGAGGACTTCCTGCATACCGGCAAGTACCCCGAGGCCCGCTTCGTCAGCACAGGCTATACCGCAACGGGGGAGGATTCCGGTGTATTGACCGGCAAGCTGACCCTGCGCGGCGTCACCCGCGAGATCGACATCGAAGTGAAACAGACGGGTCACGGCCAGGACCCCTGGGGCGGCTATCGTCGTGGTTTCGAAGGCAGCACCACCCTGACGCTCGCCGACTACGGCATCGACTACAACCTCGGACCGGCCGCGCGCCAGGTGGAAATGTACCTGTCCATCGAAGGCATCCGCCAGTAATCCAGTAATAGGGAGAAGGCCCATGACCCCGCGCCCCGTCACACAACTGGTTCGCGCCCTGGAGGTGACCGAAGGGGCGGGGGTCAATGTGCATCGCACCATCGGCACTCCGGCACGTCGCCACCTGGATCCCTTCCTGCTGCTGGACCACTTCAGCAGCGATGATCCCGATGACTACAGCGCCGGCTTTCCCGAACATCCGCACCGCGGCTTCAACACCTTCACCTACATGCTCGACGGCCACATGCGCCACGGCGACAGCATGGGCAATCGCGGTGATCTGGGGCCGGGCGGCGCACAGTGGATGAAGGCGGCCAGCGGGGTGATCCATTCGGAAATGCCACAACAGATCGACGGCCTGATGCGCGGCTTCCAGTTGTGGATCAACCTGCCGGCCAGCGCCAAAATGAGCGATCCGGAATACCAGGAAATCCGACCCGAGGGGATACCGGAGATCCAGTCCCCGGGCAGCCGCATCCGCCTGCTGGCCGGCTCGCTTGGCGACCGGCAGGGGCCGGTACGGGATCTCCACACGGATCCCCTCATCCTCGATCTGTCCCTCGAGGCGGGTGCAAGCCAGACGTTCGACCTTCCCATTGGTCATACAGCCTTTGTGCATGTGTTCGAGGGCAGCGCTGTCATCGCCGGGACCCAGGTCCCGCAGCAACACCTGGCCGTGCTGGGTGAGGGCGAAGGACTGGAAATACAGGCGGATACACAGGGTCTGCGCGCCCTGGTGGTGGCCGGCCGGCCCATCGGGGAACCCATCGTGCAATACGGCCCCTTCGTCATGAACCAGCGCGCGGAGATCGAACAGGCCATGGCCGATTACCGGGAGGGGCGCCTGGTACGCACCCGGGCCGGTTTCCACAACCTCTAGTACTCTTTCAAGGTAATATTTACGGGTTCAGAGGAATAGCGCTACGCCCCTTGTGGATTTCCCTGTTACCGGAAGGACACCAGGAATAAAACCTCGGCCTGGCGACTCTAGTCAGCACCATGATCAGGATGAGGATAAATACCATGCGAGGATTGATTGCTTTGATTACGGCTGCCCTGCTGAGCCTCGGTGGCCAGGCCCTGGCAGCCGACAAACAAAAAGTGGTCTACCACATCAATGGCGGCGACGCCCAGCAACAGGCGGCCGCCCTTGGCAACGTCCGCAACCACATCAATGCGATGGGCGCGGATAACCTGGACATAAAGGTCGTCACGCACGGTGACGGCCTGTCGCTGTTGCTGCTGCCCGAGCACCAGGGCAAGACCAAGATGAAAACCGCCAATGCCGACCAGAACATGCAGGCGCGCATCGACGGCCTGAAGATGGACGGCGTGCAGTTCCAGGTCTGTGCCAACACCCTGAAGGGACGCAACATCCCCAAGGAAGCCCTGTATGACTTCAACGAGGAAGACGTCGTGCCATCCGGCGTGGCCCAGCTGAGCATCCTGCAGGTCCAGGGCTATACCTACATCAAGCCCTGATTCGATCGCACTGCTCTGCAGGGGGACAGGTTTCAAGGAACCTCGGGGCGATTCTTCCCTGTCGTTCCGGCGAAAGCCGGAACCCAGGGATACCAGATCATGGATGCAGGCATTCGCCGGCATGACAAAAGATTCACAGACCCCTTGAAGCATGTCCCCAACTTTTTATCGTTGCGCTACACTACCCGCATGCAAATCTCCTTGCGCGTCTCCCTGGCCACATTCCTGCTCGCGTCCTTCATCTCCAGCGCCCAGGCAGCTCAGGCCGATGAACTGCGCCATGACTCCCCGATCCTGACCGTCCAGCTCGGCCCGCGCACCCCGGAGCAGATCGCCGCCTTCTACGAGGCACGCGGCTTCCAGGCCGACATGATCGAGGTGCTGCGCCAGCAGTGCTACCTTACCGTGTTCATCCATAACAAGAGCCAGGACATCCTCTGGCTGGACCTGCAACACTGGGGATTCTCCAACGCCGATGGTCCTGTAAAACGTCTGGACCAGCACCACTGGCGGCAACGCTGGCAGGCCATGGAGATCCCACTGGCCCACCAGTCAACCTTCCGCTGGACGCTGCTGCCGGAACAGCTGGATTTCCTGCCCGGGGAACGCGAGGGGGGCAATCTCATCCTGCCGCGCCTGGACAAGCCGCTGCGCATCCAGGCGCGCTTCGACACCGGCGCCGACCGGTCCGGCCCGCCGGTGCAACTGGTATTCGATCGCGTGGAGTGCGCCGTAAACCCATGAACCGCCTGCTATTGCTCTGTCTGTGCCTGACGGTAGGGTCCCTGCAGGCGGCTGAGCCGCCCCTGCCGGCCGGCGTCATCCGCCTGGAACCGTTCCCCGCGCCGGAAACCCGCCTCGATGACCTCGACGGCCAACCCTATGCCCTGGAGGAAGATCGGGGGTCCGTGGTGTTCGTGCATTTCTGGGCCAGCTGGTGCGGCCCCTGCCGCCGCGAGATGCCTGCCATCCAGCGCATGTGGCAACAGATGGAAGGGGAAGGACTGAAAATCGCCCTGATCAATACCGCCGAGGACGAGGAAACGGTATTCAGCTTCCTCGCCGGCCATGCCCCCGACATCCGCCCCCTCATGGACCGTGACGGCCAGCGCACCGAGGCCTGGCAACCGCGCGGCCTGCCCGCCACCTACCTGGTGGACCGCGAGGGCCTGGTACGCTACCAGGTGCTCGGCGGCCGACCCTGGGATGAGCCAGCCTACCTGGACTTCCTGCGTCACCTGCTAAAAACACCGCAGGGAGCCACAGAATAACCCTGGTTACATCATTCCGGCGCAGGCTGGGATTGGTGTACGGGTGGTGGTTGCAGATCGGAGCGTGAGCCCAGGGGGCGGGAGCTCGCCGGATCTCGGCTGAACATCCAGGTGGGCAACCACTCGGCACCACGCAGCAACCGGTCGAGCAGGCGCCGGGTACCGGCGGCGGTAGTGGATTCGTCATTGAGCCAGTAGCCGAAGGTGGTCAGGTAGATACTGGTCAGCACCGTCTCCTCCAGGGCCCGGTTGAGGTAGGCGGCTTTGCAGTGGGCGGCCTCGCGCCACCACTGCACCGTGCGGCTCACCCGCAACAGGCCGCGTGCCTGCATGTGCACATGGCCCGGCTCCAGCCGGCCCTGGATCATCTGCCGGCTCACGCGCCGATGGTCGGCCAGGGTATCGAGCCAGACCATGAGCAGGCGGTGCAGGCGTTCCCGCAGGGGCAGCTGTCCCAGGCCGGGATCGGCACCGGCCTGCAACAGGGCCGCGTCGGCACGATCGAACCAGGCGTCGATCAGGTCCTCCTTCTCGCGGAACTCCTGCCGCACCTGATCCAGGCCGATACCCAGGGCCTCGGCCACCTGGAACAGCCGCAATCTTTCCCAGGAGGTCTGGCCCGCCAGTACCAGGGCCGTGTCGAGGATTTGATCCCGTAATGATTGATGCTTTTTCATCTCTCTGCCCTCCCTTTCGGGCAAGTCTAGCAAACGCCCTTCGACCGTACGGGACCTGGCCATGCCACGGATTCCGTTATACTTTTACGCAGATGAAACATCTCGCCCTCATCGCAGCGCTGTGCGGTAGTACATCCGCGCTGGCCAGTGATCCGGACACGGAAGACTGGTTCGACCAGGCCGAAGCGGAAGAGGCACGCCTGCGTGAGATCAACACCGGCGTTCTGGAATTCCATCCCAAGGCGCCGGACACGCGCATCCACCGCCTCTATAACCGACTGGATATCGGCGCGGACAGCCTGACAAGCGGTTATGTGGACCTGTATCAATGCCACGACAGCCTCGACCCCATTCGCCGGGCCGAAATCCGCTATCGCTACAAGCACATGAAGGGATTGCGCCTGGACACCTGGCAAGGTATCGAGCGGGTCTGGGTGGAGGATGATTCCGTACAGATGGTCAATGTGGAGGAAGGTGCCCGACTGTGCATCCGTGCCGAAGTCAAGGTACTACAAGCCCGGGTGGGAGGTGGTTACCTGTTGCGCAGCGGTCCCTTTCATCGCCGCTTTCTCGACGGCTATTTCCCCATGCAGGTCAGCCTGGATATCCGCTATCCCGAGACCTTGCTGCGTTTCGCCCACATGGACCCGCACCCCAAACCGGGCCTGGAATTGCGACAAGACCGCGACGGCCTGCGGGCGGTGGCCCTGTTCTCCGGCATGCTGACCATGGAGTTCGGCTTTCACGCGCCACCCGCTCGAAACACCCCGGACCGCGACTCCGATTAATACAGCAGTCAGGAATATTGACTACATTACCGGGTATCCCGTCATTCCCGCATGTGCGGGAATGACGGGACTCGATTGTAGCGATACATACCGACTCCTGAGCAATTGGAGGCCTCCGGTCCGGGAACCGATGAAACCGATCCGCACCGCCGTCATTGGCACAGGCTACCTTGGCCGTTTTCATGCCGAGAAATTCGCCTCACTGCCCGAATCAGCGCTGGTGGCCGTAGTCGATGTCCGGCCTGAGCGGGCCCAGGCGTGCGCCGCCAGACTCGGGGTCAGGGCGCTGACCGACTTCCACGCCCTGGTCGGCGAGGTGGACGCGGTCAGCATCGCCGTCCCCACTACCCTGCACCATGAGATCGCCCGCTTCTTCCTGGCGCAGGGTATCCATGTGCTGGTCGAAAAACCGATCACCACCACTCTGGAGCAGGCGGATGAACTGATTGAATTGGCACGGGACCAGGGACTGGTTCTGCAGGTCGGCCACAGTGAACGCTTCAATGCGGTCCTGCAGGCTCTGGATCAGGTGCTCCTTCAGCCGCTGTTCATCGAATCCCTGCGCATCTCCCCCTTCCAGCCGCGAGGCACAGATGTCTGCGTGGTGCTCGACCTGATGATTCATGACATCGACATCATCCAGCATCTGGTGCGTTCTCCCATCGACCATATCGATGCCAGTGGCGTGCGGGTGCTGTCGGAGGAAACCGATATCGCCAATGCACGCATCCGCTTCGAAAACGGCTGTGTCGCCAATGTAACCGCCAGCCGGGTCAGTTCACATGCCGAGCGCCGAATGCGTATCTTTCAGCCCAGCAACTATTTCAGCCTGGACTTTCAGAACCGGGTGCTCAGAAGTCACACCACGGGCGCGGGCGAGACAAGCTCCGGCGTGCCGGAAATCCTGATCCAGGAACAGGCCTTCCCTGCGAATGACAGCCTGCTGCTGCAGGCCGGCGCCTTTCTCCAGGCCGTCCGCGCCAGGAGCCGCCCAGTGGTTAGTGGCGAGGATGGGCGCAATGCCCTGCGTACGGCTGCGGACATCAATCGCCAGCTGCAGGTGAATCGGCACCGGGTGATGACATGATCCCGATGGTCGATCTTCGAGAGCAGTACCAGAACCTGCGCCCGGAGCTCGAACCTGCCCTGGCCGCGGTCCTGGAGGATGGCTGTTTCGTGCTCGGACCCAATGGGTACGCTTTCGAGGAAGAGGTCGCGGCCTACCTGGGGGTACGCTACGCGGTCGGCTGTGGTTCGGGCACCGATGCCCTGTTGCTGGCCCTGCGCGCCGCCGGCATCGGCCCGGGTGACGAGGTGATCACCAGCCCCTTCAGCTTCATCGCCACCGCCGAGGCCATCCGCCAGACGGGGGCGTGCCCGGTATTCGTGGATATCGAGCCCGACAGCTTCAACCTGGACCCAAAGCAGATCCCCGCAGCCATCGGACCGGCGACCCGCGCCATCCTGCCCGTCCACCTGTTCGGCAGGCCAGCCGACATGGAAGCCATTCTGGCACTGGCCGGGCAACATGGCCTGGTGGTGATCGAGGACTGTGCCCAGTCCTTCGGCGCCGCCATTGGCGATCGCAGGACCGGCAGCCTGGGCCAGTCCGGCTGTTTCAGTTTCTTTCCCAGCAAGAATCTGGGCGGCTTCGGTGACGGGGGGATGGTCAGCTGCAACGACGACGACCTGGTCCACAAGCTGCGCACATTGCGCAATCACGGCAGCGAGACCCGC
>DATHUT010000204.1:0-6535 GCA_035462005.1 Gammaproteobacteria bacterium
GAACGCACCCAGAGGGCCGCGCGACTGTCCAACACCTGGCTGAAGATGTTGGCCTTGAGTGGGCCGAGCTCGAAGTGAAACTTGCGGCGCATCATGTCCGTGTCATGGCCCAGGGCGTAGCGGGCCTTGAGGAAGCGCTGGTCGGCACTGCGCATGGCGAACAGGGTGCGGTCCATGCCGATGCCACGATAGATTCCCTCCAGCACCATTTCCAGCAGCATGTTCAGGTCCGGCCGGCTCTCCATGGACATGGAGATCTCGCGCAGGATCTGCAGCTGCAGACCAGGGTCGGGATCCAGGAAAGCCTTGTGTTCGGATTCCTCCTCCTCGGCCACCACCACCGGCACCTTGCCCTTCTTTTTCGGCAGAGGGATCCGACAGCTGGCCTTGCCGGCACCATAGCCGGAGGCCACCTGAACGGCCTGCTCGGCATTGGCATGCACCATGTCCGTGAATTCCTTCACCGGCATGTACAGCGCCTCGGCGCTGCGTTCCAGCAACGGCTTCAGGGCAGGATCCTCCCAGCCATGTTTTTCCGCGGCACGCGCGAGTTCCTGCGCCATCAGCACATTGCCACAGCGCGGATGACTGTCCTGCTTACCCTCCAGGGCCTGCTGCAGCAGATCACCAAGCTTCCACTCCCGGCTCAGGCTGGTGGTCAGTTCGTTGAGGGTAAAGCCCAACACTTCCCGCTGCACCTGTTGGGGATCGGCGCCGGGACGCCGGGCCATGGCGGCCGCCAGCTGCTTGCCCAACTCGCCGGAGAAGGTCCAGAAGGCCATATCCCCAAGCTGGTACAACAGGGTGGCGATGAACACTTCTTCCGGGGCCTTGTCACCACGCTGCACGGCGAAGGCACGGGCCTGCACGGCGGCATGGAAGGAGCGCGCCATCTGGTCGAGCACCAGGTCCTTCTGCTGCCCCTTGAGCATGGATTCCACCACGGCGATGGACAGACAGATACTACGTACCTCATCGAAGCCGAGCAGCACCACGGCGCGACTGACGGTGCTGATACTGCGCCCGGTGACATTGAACAGAGGGCTGTTGGCGATACGCAGTAGGCGCGCCGTCAGGGCGGCGTCCTGCAATACCACCCGTGACAAGTCGGAGGCGGTACTGTCGCTGCGGCTGGTGACCTTGCCGATATCCTGGGCGGTCTTGGCAAAGATGGGCATCCCCTGCTCGCTGAGACGCACCACCCAGTCGCCCAGACTGCGGGTTTCGCGGGCCTCTTCGGGAACTTCGGATTCCGGGGTGGGTTCATCCACTGTGGGGTCTACTGCCATAGAATCCATGCTGCCTCGTGTTTTTCCCGTCAAGAAACCCAAAAACCTTTGTGAAGCGCCAAGGACGCCAAGAAAAAATCAAAAACATCATTTGATCGTTTTGGTTGATTAGCCTTGATGCCTTGGCGTTAATCAGGATGTTCTTGGCGAACTTGGCGGTCTTGGCGTCCTTGGCGTTTTGGTGGTGTAATGACAAATGTAATCCGCAACCATTCCTTATTAGTCGGTTCGCCGGCAGTGAACTTGAGCCCGGCTTGGCAAGTGCATACTGAGCCAGTAGGCTGTGCATCCAATACATTTTCCCGGATCGACCCATGTTGCCCGCCTTCTCCATTGCCCGCCTGCCGCGCATCGAATTCGGTGCCGGCGCCATCGACCGCCTCCCGGGACTGGCGGCGTCCCATGGCCGGCACGCACTGCTGGTGCTGGGTGCGGCCTCCTTCCAGCGCACCCCGCAGTGGGAACGGCTGCAGACCGGGCTGCAGGAAGCGGGGATGAAATGGCAGCTCGCCCGGGTAGACGGTGAACCCTCGCCGGAACAGGTGGATGCGCTGGTGGCGGAATTCCGTCCCGCCAACCACGACCTGGTCATCGGCATCGGCGGCGGTAGTGTGCTGGATGCCGCCAAGGCCATCGCCGGACTGTTGCGGGTACCCCATTCGGTCATGGATTTCCTCGAGGGTGTGGGGCCGGAGTTGCCCTACCCGGGACCGGCCCTGCCCTTCATCGCCGTACCGACCACCGCCGGCACCGGCAGCGAGGCGACCAAGAACGCGGTGCTCAGCCGTGCCGGCGCCGATGGCTTCAAGAAATCCTTTCGTGATGAACAGCTGGTGCCGCAACTGGCCCTGGTGGACCCGGACCTGCTCGCGGGCTGCCCCTCGGACCTGATCGCCGCCAACGGTATGGACGCCCTGACCCAGTTACTGGAATCCTATGTCTCCCTGCGTGCCAACCCCTTCACCGATGCCCTGGCCTGGAGCGGCCTGGAGGCGGTACGGGACAGCCTGCTGGACTGGCACGCGGACCCGCAGGGCAACGGGGCGGCACGCTGCGGCATGGCCTACGGCGCCCTGCTGTCGGGCATCACCCTGGCCCAGGTGGGCCTGGGTTCGGTGCATGGCCTGGCCGCGCCGCTCGGGGCCTTCTTTCCCATCCCCCATGGCGTGGTGTGCGGCACCCTGGTGGCGGCCGCCACGCGCATGAACCTGGACGCCCTGCACGCTCGCGCGCCGGGGCATCCGGCCCTGACCAAGTATGCCCGCCTCGGTGAACTGTTCTGCCAGCGCAGTTTCTCGATGGAGACCGTGGCCCAGGAAGCCCTGGTGGAGCGGCTGGAAGACTGGACCCGCCGCCTGCGGCTGCCCCGCCTCGGGGAGTATGGCATCGGTGCCGGCGACCTGGACCACATCGCCGCCCATAGCCGCGGCAGCAGCATGAAGACCAATCCCATTGAGCTCACTGACGAGGAACTGAAGGCCGTGCTGAGCGCGCGCCTCTGACCACCATGAAACCCTATGCCGAATCCTGCGACCAGAATCGCGACCCCATCCTGGCCGTCCTGCGCAAGGAATTCACCGCCTGTCGCACCATTCTCGAAATCGGCAGCGGCACCGGCCAGCACGCGGTGTACTTCGCCCGTCACCTGCCCCACCTGGACTGGCAGACCAGCGACTGCCGCGAATACCACGCCGGCATCCTGGCCTGGCTGGAAGAAGCGGGCCTGCCCAACGCGCGGCCACCCCTGGCCCTGGACGTGCGCCGAAATGCCTGGCCCACGCAAGAGTTTGACGGCGTATTCAGCGCCAATACCGTGCACATCATGGGTTGGGAGGAAGTGGAAGCCATGTTCGCGGGCATCGACCGGGTTCTGGCGGCACAGGGCCGATTCTGTCTCTATGGCCCCTTCAACTACCAGGGACGCTACACCAGTGACAGCAACGAACGCTTCGACCAGTGGCTGAAGGCGCGGGACCCGCGCAGCGGGATACGAAACTTCGAGGACCTGGATGCCCTGGCGCGGGCAGCCGGCATGCGTCTGTTGCGGGACCATGCCATGCCCGCCAACAATCGCACCCTGGTCTGGGAAAAAGACGGCTGACACCCGCGCAAGCGAATGTCAGCCGCAGGAGACAACCGTCTATTCTTCCAGCTGCCGGACGAACCAGGGTTGCAGCACCAGGGCGACGCCCAATGCCAGCAGGTAATCCCGGTATGCGGCCAGGCCGCTGAAATCCATACCGGCCAGACCATTGAGGCTGATCCAGCCCACTGCAACGATGGCAACAATCCACTTGAACATGACACTTCTCCCTGACTTCCGATTTCGACGCTTGCAGTCTGACCGGGTGGAAGACAAATTTCCGTGACGCATTTCGTCACCTGGGTAAAACCAGGTCACATTTTTGGAAAATCAGGGGGTTCTGAAAGCGAAAATGGACCCTGAGGGTCCATCTGTGATGACGTTCACGATTCCGCCACTGCGTGCGGTGCCACTGCCCTGTCGCCCAGCCTATTCGTCGGCCCAGGCCACGGTGTTGCCGTTCGAATGGGTAGCCATCCGACGACCATCCTGGCGTTCGATAATCTCCTGGATTGCCGGCCGACTGAGAAAATCTTCCAGGGAGATACCATCCAGGAATTCGTAAATGCGCTTGCTCAGTCCCATCCACAGCTCGTGGGTCAGGCAACGCTCACCCTTTTGGCAGTTTTCCTCGCCGCTGCACATGGTCGCGTCCACCTTTTCATCCACGGCACAGATGATCTGGGCAATGGAGATGTCACTCCTCGGCTTGGCAAGCCGATATCCGCCACCTGGCCCACGCACACCCTTCACCAGACCACTTTTGCGCAACTTGGCAAATAACTGCTCAAGGTAGGACAGGGAAATATCCTGACAACTGGAGATATCCGCCAGGGTAACCGGACCTTTGCTGTCATGGATGGCAAGATCCATCATGGCGGTGACGGCATACCGGCCTTTGGTGGAAAGTCGCATATTGGAGCCTCACTGGCTGGGCGGGGAAAGCAGGCGTCATCCCCTGTCGCGCTGGGGTCCAGTGATACAGTGGTTGAGTAAATCAGTCAAGTATTAAGGCAGGACTTGAGTGGGAATCCGCCACGCGACGAATGCCCTCAGGACCCGGTGTTGAAGGGTTCCGGTATGCTACCGCACACAGCGGCCCAGACTTCCCCGGAGAGGGGCGGCAGGAAGGCATGACCCTGACGCAGGGAATAGGCCAGCCATTTTTGCAGGAAACGGTTGAATTGCCATTTGCGATCCAGGGAGGTATCGCTACGGAAGCGATCGAAGTCCCGGTCCCGCACGCCACGCCGTCGGCCGCAGGCGATCACCTCCGCCAGCTGGGCATCATGGTAGATGCGGATCTGGATTTCCGGGGCCGGAAAGCGCCCCTCCCCGTCCTCGAAGTAATAGGTGAGACTGAGGGTGGTGGTGTACTTGCAGCGCTCAAGGATAGACAGGTGCAGATCCAGGGCGCCCGGCAGGGAGGAGCAGGCCTGTACCGGCACGGCCTCCAGGTCAGGGATCATACGCCGCAACTGCATATAGTTGCGTTCATACAGGTCCATGAGTCCCGGGAAACTGCGGGGCTTGGCGCTGCTGACGACATGTCTCTGTTTCTGTCCGATCATGGTCGCATCATAACACGGCAAAATGGATTGACAGCGTAAAACCAGGAGCTGCATATGCAACACAATGGCGTACAATGATAGCGTCCTTACGTTTCAATACTTGACGCCAGGCACGACTTAAAAAGACCAGACCGGTAACGAAATTGCAAGGTTGATTTTTCTCCATGTCCGTACAACGCATCCAGACCGAGCCCTTCCCCGACCAGAAGCCCGGCACTTCCGGCCTGCGCAAGAAGGTAACCATCTTCCAGCAGCCCCATTACCTTGCGAATTTTGTGCAGAGCATCTTCGACAGCCTGCAGGGCTTTGCGGGCCAGACCCTGGTAGTGGGCGGTGATGGCCGCTACTACAATCGGGAGGCAATTCAGATCATTCTGAAAATGGCCGCCGCCAACGGCTTCGGCCGGGTGCTGGTGGGCCGGGACGGCATCCTGTCCACACCGGCCGCCTCCTGTGTCATTCGTAAGCACGCTGCCTTCGGCGGTATCATCCTCTCCGCCAGCCACAACCCGGCTGGTCCCGAGGGTGACTTCGGTATCAAGTACAACATCGGCAACGGCGGCCCGGCACCGGAAGCCGTTACCGGCGCCATCCACGAGCACAGCCTGCGCATCCGTGAATACCGGGTGCTGGATGCGGCGGATATCGATCTCACGCGGGAAGCGATTCATTCCCTGGGCGGGATGCAGGTGAAAGTCATCGATCCCGTGACGGACTATGCCGCGCTGATGGAATCCCTGTTCGATTTCGATGCCATCGGTACACTGCTACGCTCCCATGATTTTCGCATGCGCTTCGATGCCATGCATGCCGTTAACGGCCCTTATGCCCGGGCCATCCTCGAACAGCGCCTGGGGGCACCGGAGGGCACGGTGATGAACGCACAGCCGCTGGAGGATTTCGGCGGTGGCCATCCCGATCCCAACCTCACCTATGCCGACACATTGGTACGCGAGATGTACGGCGAAGACGCCCCCCGGTTCGGCGCCGCTTCCGACGGCGACGGCGACCGCAACATGATCCTCGGGGATCATTTCTTCGTCACGCCCAGCGACAGCCTGGCAGTACTCGCCGCCAACGCCACTCTTATACCGGGCTACCGACAGGGCCTCAAGGGCATTGCCCGGTCCATGCCCACCAGCCAGGCCGCCGACCGCGTGGCGGCCGCCCTTGGCATCACCTGTCATGAAACCCCCACCGGCTGGAAATTCTTCGGTAATCTGCTCGACGCCGGCCTGGCCACGCTGTGTGGCGAGGAAAGCTTCGGTACCGGCTCCGATCATGTGCGCGAGAAAGATGGCCTGTGGACCGTCCTGTTCTGGCTCAATCTGTTGGCGGTACGCCAGCAGTCGGTAGCGGATATCGTGCGGGATCACTGGGCTCGATATGGCCGTAACTACTACTCCCGCCATGACTACGAAGGCCTGGACCTCGCATCCGCGGACGCATTGATGACGGGTTTACGTACGACCATGGCCGGCTTGCCAGACAAGATTTTCGGTGATTACCACGTGAAGTATGCTGATGACTTCCAGTACACCGACCCGGTCGACGGCAGCCTCAGCACCGGTCAGGGCATCCGCATCGCGTTC
>DATHUT010000205.1:0-1612 GCA_035462005.1 Gammaproteobacteria bacterium
TCGTAGGCGAATTCGCTGCCCATGAAGGGTCCGGACTTGTTGCGCGAGGAGATGCGCTTGACCCGGGCCAGGGACGGAAGGTAGAGCCATTGGTCGTCGGGCCCGGTCTTGTGGCTGTAGGTGAGCAAGGCGGTACCCTTCACATCCAGGGGTTCGTCGAAGATGGTCAGGGTCTTGTCACCGTCCCCCTCCACTTCCAGGTTGCGCACCCGCACCTGGCGATGGCTCTCGTCGCCTTGGGAATTGCGCAGGATCATGGCCATGCTGGCACTGGAATCCCCCCAACCCTGGTCGCGGCGGTCTGCCTCGCGGGCGATGGCCAGACCGCGTTCCTCCGGCGTCTCGGCCAGGGCAATGGGCATGAACAGGCTCAGCAGCAGTACTACGGAAATCGTCCTCATATCATTTCTTCTCCAGTTTCATCAGCAGCGGCGGCAGCAACAGGAAATCGGCCGCCAGGGCGAAGCTGATGGTGATGGCGGTGAGCAGGCCCATGCCGGCATTCAGTTCGAAGGCGGACTGGGCCAGCACCAGGAAGCCCGCCACCAGCACCGCCGAGGTGGTCCACAGGGCCACGCCTACATGGGCGAAGGCATAGCGCACGGCATCGGGCGCATTCAGGCCGACCTCGCGCCGGGCACGCAGGTATTTGCTGAGGAAATGCACCGTGTCGTCCACCACGATCCCCAGGGTCATGCCGGTGACCACCGACAGGGCCAGGCCCACCTGCCCCACCAGCAGGCCCCACAGGCCGAAGGCCATGGCCGCCGGTACCAGGTTGGGGATCATGCTCACCAGCCCGATCTTAAGGGAACGCAGGGCGAAGATCAGCACCAGGGAGATCAGCAGCAGGGCCACCGTGGTGCCCGTCAGCATGCTGCGGATATTACGCTCGCCGATATGGGAAAACATGATGGTAGGGCTGGCGCCATGGGCCTGCATGGAGGTCGGGGCATGGTCGCGTAGCCACTGCTGGGCCTGTTCCTCCAGCTCCAGCACGCGGTTGCTGGAAATGCTGTGCAGCACCACACCCAGGCGGGTCGCGGACTTGTCGAGGTTGATCTGGTTATTGAGGTCCAGTCCGTAGGGCAAGGACATCTCGTAGAGCAGCAGGTATTGGGCCGCCTGCTCCCGCTCTTCCGGCAAGCGATACCAGGCCTCGTCGTCGCCGTGCAGGTTCTTGTTGAGACGCTTCATGGTATCGGTGAGGCTTTGCACATGAATCACACCCGGCTGTTGCCGGTACCAGTCGGCGAATGCCTCCACCCGACGCAGGAATTCCGGTTCACTGATACCGCCGGATTCGCCAGCCTCGAGGGAGTAGTCGATACGGTAGATGCCTGTCAGATGCGCGGTCGTGAAATCCGTGGCCTGGCGGAATTCCACGCTCTCATCGAAGTATTTCACGAATTCATCGTTGAGCTGATTGCGCGGGATCATGGCCACCAGCAGTACCACCAGCAATCCCATGCCCCACAGCAGCGTGCGCCGCCGGGCGATGACGAACTCCGCCACCCGGTCCATGGCCCGATGTGAGAGGCTGGTGCCCACCTTTACCCGTACCGGCAATACCATCATCAGCGCCGGCAACAACACGATAGAGTAGAAAAAA
>DATHUT010000206.1:0-6571 GCA_035462005.1 Gammaproteobacteria bacterium
AAGACCGTCACCACGCAATACAATCGTTGGGCGCATCGCCTTGTGCAAGCCAATGACAATGCTCGCGCACTACAGGTGCTCGAAAAATCCCTGGAAAACGACCCTCGAAATGGTTATGCCTACTATATGCAGGGGCTGCTGTATCACAAGGAAGGCCATGAAATACGTAATGTGGATCTCCTGCGCAGAGCCAAGCTTGCTTATGAACGTGCGCTCTCTATAGAGCCCGGACACGAGGGAAGTCGGCAGGGTCTGGAGGCCTTGCGCAATCTGTAGCGTGTGTGTTGGAACGGAACTCAGCGATTGCAGTGTTCATTCGTTGCGTTCCTGCCACGACCTGTCGTTTCGTAACATTACCGTAATCCATTCTTAACAGAACCGTCATCCTGTCTCCCTAGACTACCCCTGCCGCCGATGATCCACACGGCGATGCGGATATCTCACACAGTCAAATTTGGAGACAGTTCATGCACAAGAAACTCATCGCAGTGGCGGTGGCTGCGGCCCTGGTCGCCCCCCTGGCCAGCCAGGCCGAAATGAAGATTTATGGTCGCGCCCACGTGTCCGTGGACCAGCTCGACGATGGCACCGAAAGCGGCACCAACGTGTCCAGCAACTCCAGTCGCATCGGCTTCAAAGCCGACAAGGAACTGGAAAACGGTATGACGGCCCTGTTCCAGGCGGAACAGGAAATCCGTTACGACAACGGCAGTGGCGCCGATTGGGCCTCCCGTGACTCCTTCGTGGGCCTGAAGGGTGATTTCGGTATGGTGCGCCTCGGTTACTTCGATACCCCGCTGAAAATCGTGCGTGGTCGTGCCGACCTGTTCGGCGACCAGATCGGTGACGCCCGCAACATGACGCGTCTGCGTGAGTTCGGTGCGGATTTCGACACCCGTTTCCGCAACGGCATTCACTACCGTACCCCCAGCATGAATGGCCTGACCGGCGATGTGCATTATTCAACCAACAACAACAGCAATACCAACCCTCCGGCTGACGATACGGATGCCCTTAGCCTGGGTGTGAACTACCGTACCGACGATATGTACCTGGGTTTGGCACACGAACAGCGTGAATCCGACGATTTCAGCGCCGTGCGTCTGGGTGCCTACTATGACTTCGGCGACTTCCGGGTCACCGGTCTGGGCCAGTGGGCCGATCTTAAGGCCAGCGGTGATGTGGACACCTACGGTCTGGGTCTGCGCTACAAGATGGGCAAGACCGCCCTGAAGGGCCAGTACTACTGGGTGGATACGGATGGCACCGATACCGACGCCAACATGATGGCCATCGGTGTGGACTACAGCCTGGACAAGAGCACCAAGGTCTATGTGGCCTATGCCCGTACCGACAATGACGACAACGCCGACTTCAGCATGGCCGGTGGTGGTCATGGTGCGCAGATTACCCCGACGGTGGGCGAAACCATCAGTGGTTTCTCCGTAGGTCTGCAGTACAACTTCTAAGGCAATCTCGCGACACTGCAGGCCAGGAACCGGATTTCCGGTTCCTGGCCTTTTTGTTTCTGCTGGATTAGCTCAGGAGTCAGTATTTATCGCGAATGCTAGGCGCGGGTTACGGAACGGAACAAGCGATAGAAATTCTCGGTGGTCGCCGCCGCCAGCTCGGCGAAGGTCTCCCCGCGCAGTTCGGCCAGGTACTCGGCCACATGGCGTACATAGGCCGGTTGGTTGGGCTTGCCGCGTTTCGGCACGGGTGCCAGGTAGGGGGAGTCGGTTTCCACCAGCAGGCGCTCCAGGGGAACCTGGCGGGCCACTTCCTTGAGTTCCACGGCATTCTTGAAGGTGACGATGCCGGAGAAGGAAATGTAGAAACCGAGCTCCATGGCCTGACGCGCCATGTCGTAGTCCTCGGTGAAGCAATGCAGTACACCGCCCGCTTCCTCGGCCCGCTCCTCGCGCAGGATGCGCAGGGTGTCTTCCCTGGCCTCACGGGTATGCACGATCAGCGGCTTTCCGCATTCCCGGGCGGCGCGGATGTGGGTGCGAAAGCGCTCCCGCTGCCATTCCAGGTCACCTTCGCCATGGTAGTAGTCGAGGCCGGTCTCGCCGATGGCGACCACGCCCGCTTCACGTGACCGTTCCACCAGTTCCGCGACGGTCGGTTCATGGCAGTCGGCATGATCGGGATGCACGCCCACGGAGAGGGAGACCTCGGGATGGCCGCGCGTCTTGTCGCACATGCGTGGCCAGTCCTCGAAGTTCACCGATACGCAGAGCATGTGCTCGATGCCGTTGCTTCTGGCCGCGTCGAGGTAGGGCTGCAGGGAACCATCGGTGTCCGTGAGGTCCAGCATGTCGAGATGGCAATGGGAATCGACCAACATGGAAAGCCCTGGATTCCCGCCTCCGCGGGAATGATGAAAACAGACTGAATCGAAGAAAATGTAACCGAAAGCTACATGGTATGGGTCGGCCGATCCGCGTGCAAGGCACCGGCCAGGTAGGTCTCGATCTTGTTGCGGGCAGTACCGTTGTCCTGATCACTGAACTGTACGCCGATGCCGGCGGCGCGGTTGCCCTGGGCGCCCCGTGGCGTGATCCAGACGATGCGCCCGGCGACCGGGATGCGTTCCGCCTCGTCCATGAGTGAAAGCAGCAGGAATACCTCGTCACCGAGGTGATAGGGCTTGGTGGTGGGGATGAACAGGCCGCCGCCCTTCACGAAGGGCATGTAGGCCGCATAGAGCGCGGACTTGTCCTTGATGGTCAGGGACAGGATCCCCTGCCGTGGTGTTGCACCCTTTTTCAACATACTGCCGTTCCCCTCATGCCTGCGCGCCCTGGGCCCAGGGCAGCAGCAAATCTTCCATCATCAGCTGGCGGTTGACGCCGGAGGTGCTCATGCGCGCTGCCGCGGTCACCCGGTCCAGCTGGGCAAAGAGCATGGCCGGGCCGCTGCGCCTTGCCATACTCTGGAGCCGATCACGCAGATCGGCATTGCGTACCGGTGCCGAATCGCCCCCCAGGGTGATCCGGATCATATCGCCGATCCATTCCTGCATCCAGGCCAGGGTGACCGTGTCGGCCTCCTGGCTCCAGTCGGCGGCGACCCGTAGCGGGTCTTCCCGTCCCGTCTGCACGGCTTCCAGCCGCGCCAGTTTGGCGGCTCGCTGCTCCAGTACCTCATCGGCCGCCAGGGCCAGGGCCTGAAGGGGGGCGCCAGCGGAAAGATCCAGCAACAGGCCCGCGCGTTGGGCGTCGATGGCCGCCTGATCGGCCAGCCAGGCCAGGGCCTCGGCCCGTGGCGCTGCCGGGAAGACCAGGAGCTGGCAACGGCTGCGGATGGTGGCGGGCAGCTGGGCCGGGCGCTCCGTGACCAGCAGCAATACCGTGTTGGCGGTGGGTTCTTCCAGGGTCTTGAGCAGGCTGTTGGCGGCATTCAGGTTCATGCGCTCGGCGGGCCGCAGCAGGGCCACCTTGTAGCCGCCCCCATGGCTGGTGAGGGTAAGTCCGGCGCACAGCTCGCGTACCTGATCCACCTTGATGGCCTTGCCCTCTTCCTCCGGTACCACGCGCAGGAAATCCGGCGAACTGCCGGCTTCCCATTGCTGGCAGGGCGGGCATTGCCCGCAGGCCTGCCCCTGCGGGTCGGGTACGCGGCACAGCAGGGTCCGGGCCAGGGCCTCGGCGAATGCGCCCTTGCCCACGCCGCGAGGGCCGCTCAGCAGCAGGGCATGGGGCATGCGGCCCTGTTCCCGGGCCTGGCACAGCTGCTGCCACTGCCCCTGCAGCCAGGGATAGAGACCATTCATGAGGCCAGGGCCTCGTCCAGGACTGCCGCGATTGCGGCCTGCACCGCCTCCAGGGGCTGGCCGGCATCGACGACTCTATAGCGCCCGGGCTGGGCGGCGGCCTGGTCCAGGTAGGCCTGGCGCACCCGCTCGAAGAAGGCGCGTTGTTCCTGCTCGAAGCGGTCAGGCGCCCCACGCTCCCCGGCGCGCGCCAGGCCGATCTCCACCGGCAGGTCGAGCAACAGGGTGAGGTCGGGCCGCAGCCCGCCCTGCACCCAGCTTTCCAGCTCGGCGATGCGGGCAGCATCGATGCCCCGGCCGCCGCCCTGGTAGGCATAGGTGGCATCGGTGAACCGGTCACACAGCACCCAGGCACCACGCGCGACGGCGGGCACGATCACCTCCTGGAGGTGCTGGGCGCGGGCCGCGAACATCAGCAGCAGCTCACAGTCGGACACCATGGCCTGGTTGGCAGGATCCAGCAGCAGGGCGCGGATCTGCTCGCCCACCGGCGTGCCGCCCGGCTCGCGGGTGACCACCACTTCACGGCCGGCCTCGCGCAGGTGTCGTTCCATGAACGCGAGGTTGCTGGTCTTGCCCACGCCCTCGCTGCCTTCCAATGTGATGAAGCGGCCTTGGGTCATGGTCAGCGGTTCCTCTGATATTTGTCCACGGCTCGGTTGTGCTCAGCCAGGGTGGCGGAAAAATGGTGGCTGCCGTCATTGCGCGACACGAAATACAGGGCATCGCCGGGTTCGGGATGCAGGGCGGCCTGGATGGCCTCAATGCCAGGCATGGCGATGGGTGTGGGCGGCAGGCCATGGCGGGTGTAGGTGTTATAGGGCGTGTCGGTACGCAGGTGTACGTAACGGATGCGGCCATCGAAATCGGGACCGGCACCGTACACCACTGTGGGGTCCGTCTGCAGGCGCATGCCCTTTTGCAGGCGACGCACGAACACCCCGGCGATGGTGCCGCGTTCCTCGGGCAGGCCGGTCTCCTTCTCCACGATGGAGGCGAGGATGAGGGCCTCATAGGGGGTTTTCAGTGGCAGGCCCTCGGCGCGCTTCTCCCAGGCATCGTTCAGAACACGCTCCATGGCGGCATAGGCGCGACGCAGGAATTCCTCATCCGTGGTGCCGCGGGGAAAGTGATAGGTATCGGGCAGGAACCTTCCCTCGGGATGCTCCCCGGGGTGGCCGATGCGTTCCATGATCGCTTCATCCGACAGCTCCACCAGGGTCTGTTCCAGTACCGGATGGGAGCGGATGCGCGCCATCATCTCACGGAAGTTGTGGCCTTCCACCAGCGTGAGTTCATGCTGTAGCACCCGACCGGCCGCAAGTTGGCGCAATAAATCTTCGGGCCTGGTGCCGGGCGCGATGCGGTATTCCCCGGCCTGCAGGCGGGCTGCGAGACCCGTGTCCCGGCCCAACAGGCGTAGCCAGTAGGGATGTTCCAGCACTCCCCGCTCCACGAGTTCCTGCGCCAGGCCGCGCAGTGAATTGCCGGGACGGAAATCGAGCACCAGGCCGTCCTCCGGAACCGCCAGCGGGCTGGCACGAAAATCCTGGTATTGCTGCCACAAGGCCGCGGCGGCGAGCAATGCCACCAACAGCAATAGAATCCCGGCAATGCCAAACCTGCGCAGGTTCATGGATGCCAGCCCTCCCCTTCCGGGGCCTGGATGAGCAACTGCTGCAGCTGGCGGGTGCGTTCACCCACCGACTGGGGCCTGCCGGCAAACCGGGTGACCGGCTGTATGCCCATCAGGCTGTTGGTCATGAACAGTTCCTCGGCCTCTTCCAGTTCGGACCAGGTCACCTCGCGAATACGGCAGGCAATGCCCGCGGCGCTACAGGTATCGAGCACCACGGAGCGCAACACGCCCGCCACGCCGCATTGACTCAGGTCCGGCGTAATGAGTTCGCCCTGGTGCACCAGGAACAGGTTGCTGCGCGTACCCTCGATCACCATCCCCTCGCTGTCGGCCAGCAGACCTTCATCGGCTTGCAGGTCCGCCAATTCGTGGCTGGCCAGGACCTGCTCCAGGCGGTTGAGGTGCTTGATGCCGGCCAGGCGTGGATTGCGGCCCAGGGAGGTGGCGCAGCGCGCCAGGTGCAAGCCTTCCGCCGGGATCACCGGGCGCGGCAGGTAGCGCACGATGCGGTTCACCTCCATGTCCGCGGGCGGACTGTAGCCGCGTCCGCCCGTACCCCGGGTAAGCAGGATCTTGACCACCCCGTGGGGCTGCTGGCGGATCAGGCGCCCCACCTCGAAATGCAGCCGCTGTTCATCGGGTGGCGGCAGTTCCAGGCGTGCGCAACCGGCACGCAGGCGGGCCATGTGGCGCTCCCAGTAGCGTGCCTGTCCTGCCCGCACGCAGAGGGTCTCGAACAGACCGTCGCCGAACTGCAGGCCGCGGTCGCCGAGGGCGATGTGGTCCTGTTCGACACCGTTGACCAGGCTGTGTAGCGCCGTGGTCACGCCGTGTCCTCCCGCAGCGCCAACAGCAGACCACGCGCCTTGGCACGGGTTTCTTCAAGCTCCCGCTCCGGTATGGAATCGGCCACGATGCCGGCACCGGCCCGCAGGCTGAGTCGGTCGCCGTCGCGCACCAGGGTGCGAATGAGAATGTTCAGATCCATACTGCCGTCCCGATTGAGATAACCCATGGCGCCGGTATAGGGTCCACGGCCTTCCCCTTCCAGTTCCGCGATGATTTGCATACAGCGTACCTTGGGACAGCCGGTGATGGTACCTCCCGGGAACAGGGCGCGAATCACCTGGCCGGGCGTGACCTCGGCACGCAGG
>DATHUT010000207.1:0-2552 GCA_035462005.1 Gammaproteobacteria bacterium
TACAGGGCGGAGTTGATCTTCTCCGGATGGTCGAAGTAGAAATCAAACACCACCTTCTGCTCTTCGTAGGGTGTCTGTACCCACTCGGCGCCCTTGTCGGCAAGGGCGGGACCGGCAAGCAGGGCGAGCATCAGCAGCAAGGAAGGTATGCGCATGGGGCACCTTGATCGTCTGAAAGGTTGCAGGATCAAGATCAGTATAGTGCAGGATGTGGCCACACCAGAGAGGAAAACCCGGCACCTGGTGTTGCTATTCGTTGACCTCGCTGATCTCGTGCCGGCTGGCGAGTTTCACGCGTGCCTCGTAGGTCTCCCGGGCCATGCGCACATCCTCCAGGAAGTATTCCAGTTCATCCAGGCGCAGGGCCTGCGGCCCGTCCACCAGGGCCTTGCCGGGTTCGGGATGGAAATCCACCAGGATCATGTTGGCGCCGGCGATCACACCCTGAGCGGTGACCTGGAAGACATCGAGTATGCCGTCGGGACCGCGATCCCGGGTGCCCACGGAATGGGAGGGATCGATGCACACGGGCATGCGGGTGAGGCGTTTTACCACCGGTACGTGGGAAAAATCCACGAAGTTGCGATGCGGATCGCCCATGTTGGTCTTCATGCCGCGCAGGCCGAACACCACCCGGCGGTTGCCCTCGCTGGCCAGGTACTCGGCGGCGTTGAGGGATTCCTCGAGGGTAATGCCGAAACCACGCTTGAGCAGTACGGGAAACTGCTGCTGACGGCCGACGAACTTCAGCAGTTCGAAATTCTGGGTATTGCGGGTGCCGATCTGCAGCATCACCCCCGTGGGATTACCGGTCTGCTCCAGGGCCGAGTGGATCTCTTCCACGTGGGACTCGTGGGTGACCTCCATGGCGATGACCTTGATGCCATACTTGCCCGCCAACTCGAACACATAGGGCAGGCAGGCCTTGCCATGGCCCTGGAAGGCATAGGGACTGGTGCGGGGCTTGTAGGCACCCATGCGTGTGCAGACCTGCCCCTGGGCCTGCAGGGCACGCAGCATATCTTCCACGTGTTCCGGAGTACTGACCGCGCACAGGCCGGCGAAGACGTTCAGGTTATCCTGTCCGAAGCGCACGCCGTTGTAATCGAAATGAGTGGAACGCTGGTCGTCACGATGGCGGCCCAGCACGCGGTATTCCTGCGATACCCTCACGGCCCGTTCCACCGCGGGCAGGGCTTCCATCTCCTCGATACTGAGGGTGGCGGTGTCACCTATGAGATAGACTTCGGTGAGGGACTGCTGGGCACCGAATTCCTCGTGCAGGCGGGCCTGGATATTGGGCAGGTTGTCGAGATAGGCCATGAGCTGGCGGAACTCGTCGCTTTGCCGCTCCGTATTGGGGGCGAGGATCAGGATCATGATGGCATGCTCGTTACGTCCGTGATGGAGCGGAGAGTAGCACAGCCAAAGGCTAGCGGGGATCGGTACCCTTGATCAGCGGCCGTTCCTCGCGGCGCCAGCGGCGGATGTCGCCTTCCAGGTGGTAGACATTGGGCAGGCCGGCGCGGATGAGTTGTCGCTTGGCGATGCGCGAGCGCACCCCGGTTTCGCAGTAGAGCACGATATCCTGGGGTGCCACCTTGCGCAGTTCGGGGATCCGGTCACCGAGCAGGCGATAATCCAGGTAATAGGCGCCGGGAATGTGGCCGGACTGGTATTCCGGCAGGGTACGCACATCGAGGATCAGCGGCGGAGCATCGCTGGCCATGCGTGCCTCCAGTTCGTCAGCGCTGATCAGGGTGGCGGGATCGTCGCGCATCAGGTGCTGGATCCAGAACACCCCCAGCACGAACAGCACCAGCACTGCCAGGCCGAGCAGACGCCGGCCCTTGTGCGGAGTATGCGTGCCCTCAGGCGGCAAAGCGCTGCTCCAGGTAGTGCACGATATCCGCGGACTCGTACAGCCAGCGATCCTTTTCTTGCACGCCCCGAATGCGCAGGCAAGGCACCTTGAGGGCACCCCCGCCTTCCAGCAGTTCCTGGCGGGCATGGGGATCGCGCAGGGCGTCGCGGGTCTCGATACGCAGGCTTTGACGTTTCATGGCACGGCGCACCTTCACGCAGAAGGGGCAGGCGGGATACTGATACAGCATCAACGCGGCCGTCTGCGTATCCACTTCCTTTTGCAGTTCCGGGCTGCGTTCCATACCACGGGGACTGAACAGCCAGTCGAAAAACAGGATCAGGCGACCCAGCAACCAACGGATAAACTTCACCAGCGACTCCTGCGGAAGAAACGAAATGATCTCACCGGAGGCGGGATGCCCCGGCGGTTCATTCTACCAGCCCCGGTCGGGAGCGCCTACCGGGCAGGGCTTGTGGAAATCAGGTCGCGGAGGGGCGCTGGGTGACGGAGTGCACTACGCTGTCGTGTTCGAAATAGACCACATAGCCATCGTAGATCCACTGGCTGATGGGAGGCTGGCCCACGGCGGCACGCGTTTCCATGGGGGTCCCGAAGCGACTTTCCACTTCGGCCATGGTCAGGCCGTTGCGTGGTTTTTCCTGGCTGACGGACTGCTGGACATGCT
>DATHUT010000208.1:0-6467 GCA_035462005.1 Gammaproteobacteria bacterium
GAGGTCTCCTCCGATACCCTGATCCTGGCCCTCAAGGGCGCCGACGAGACCATGCGCGAGAAGATCTTCTCCAATATGTCCAAGCGAGCCGCGGAAATCATGCGCGACGACCTGGAAAACAAGGGTCCGGTACGCCTGAGCGAAGTGGAGAGCGCGCAGAAGGAAATCCTCGCCATCGCCCGGCGCATGGCCGATTCCGGCGAGATCGCCCTGGGCGGCAAGGGTGGCGAGCAGTATGTCTAAACTGATCCGCTCGGAGGATGTGGAGGCCGCCTATCAGGCCTGGCGGGTACCGGAAGTGGCGGGTGTGCGGGCAGGGCGCAGCGTCGAGGAGGAACGGTCCAGGGCGACCCGTCCGGCCGCGCCCATGAGCGCCGCGCAAATCGAGCAGGCCCGCAAGGAGGGCTATGCCCAGGGGCACGAGGAGGGATTGCGCGCCGGCCAGCAGGAAATCCGCAAGCAGGTGCAGCGCCTGGAACAATTGTTGGTGGCGCTGCAGCAACCCTTCGCCGAGTTGGATGCGGCGGTCGAGGAACAACTCTCGCAACTGGCCATGTTGGTGGCCCGCCACCTGGTGCGCCGCGAATTGAAGGCCGATCCCGGCCAGGTCATCGCCGTGGTGCGCGAGGCCCTGGCGGCCCTGCCCATCACCAGCCGTACGGTGCGCCTGCACCTGCATCCCGAGGATGCAGCCTTGGTGCGCGAGGCCTTTTCCTTGAGCGAGGAGGAGGCCCATATCCAGGTGCTGGACGACCCGGTACAAAGCCGTGGCGGCTGCCGGGTACAGACCGACAATTCCCAGATCGACGCCTCGGTGGAGACTCGCCTCAATGCCCTCATCGCCCAGGTGTTGGGCGGCGAGCGCGAAGAGGATGAATCGCCGTGAGCCTCAAGAGCGTTCCCGAAACCCGTCGCGGTGCCTTGTGGCAGCAGCGCCTGCAGCCTTATCTCGAACGGGCCCGTGCCACGCCGCCCCTGCTGGTGGAGGGGCGCCTGACGCGCATGGTGGGCCTGACCCTGGAGGCGGTCGGTGTTCAGGCGGCCATCGGCGGGCGCTGCATGATCAGCTCCGCCCAGGGCGCGCCCATCGAAGCCGAGGTGGTTGGCTTCTCTGGCGAAAAACTCTATCTCATGCCCATCGGTGATCTGCAGGGCCTGATGCCCAATGCCCGGGTGGTGCCCACCCATCGTGTCTGCCAGGCACCGGCCGGTGCGGCCCTGCTGGGCCGTGTCCTGGATGGCGCCGGCAATCCGCTGGACGGCAAGGGTCCGCTGCAGGCGGAAACCCATGTGCCGCTCACCGGACGTAACATCAACCCCCTCAGTCGCAAGCCGGTACGCGAACCGCTGGACGTGGGGGTGCGCGCCATCAATGCCCTGCTCAGCGTCGGCCGTGGCCAGCGCATGGGCCTGTTCGCCGGCAGCGGCGTGGGCAAGAGTGTGCTGCTGGGCATGATGACCAAGTACACCAACGCCGATGTGATCGTGGTGGGCCTGATCGGCGAACGTGGTCGCGAAGTAAAGGAATTCGTCGACAACATCCTTGGCCCCAAGGGCCTGGCTCGCTCCGTGGTGGTGGCCACCCCGGCGGACAACTCGCCGCTGATGCGCCTGCATGGCGCCATGATGGCCACCAGCATCGCCGAGCATTTCCGCGACCAGGGCAAGAACGTGCTACTGCTGATGGATTCCCTGACCCGTTTCGCCCAGGCGCAGCGCGAGATCGCCCTGGCCATCGGTGAGCCGCCGGCCACCAAGGGCTATCCGCCCTCGGTGTTCGCCAAGCTCCCGCACCTGGTGGAGCGCGCCGGCAACGGCGATGTGGGAGGCGGCTCTATCACCGCCTTCTATACGGTACTGGCGGAAGGAGATGACCAGAACGATCCCATTGCCGACGCGGCGCGCGCCATCCTCGACGGCCACATCGTGTTGTCCCGTCATATTGCCGAGTCTGGTCATTATCCGGCCATCGATATCGAGGCCTCCATCAGTCGTGTGATGAACGACATCGTCACCAAGGAACATCAGCAGGCGGCACAGCGCTTCAAGCAGCTGTACTCGATCTACAACCAGCACCGCGACCTGATCAGCGTCGGGGCCTATCAGCCGGGCAGTGATCCGCGGGTGGACGAGGCCGTGAGCCTGCAGCCTGCACTCAGCCGCTTCTTGCGACAGGACATGGGCGAGTCCCACCTGCTCAAGCCCAGTATTGCGGAGCTGCAGAAGGTGGTGGCGGGTTAGGGGACAGACCCCGGTTTTTACGCTGATGTTATTCGTCATGGGGTGATAGGGGGCATAAAAACCGGGGTCTGTCCCCGATTTTTATCGTCATTGCCAGGAATGTAGAAAACGGGGTCTGTCCCCGGTTTTTTGCGGCTTGCACCAGCCTCACGTGAGGTATAGGGTCAAAGATGCATCAGGTTTCCGTCGTAATTCTTCCTACTGGCAGGTGCGCATGACCCGTTCCAAACGCATGACACCCGTGGTGAAGGTGGCCGAGAACCGCGAGCAGGCGGCGGCCCGGATCCTGGGTGAGGCGCAGCAGCGCCTGGAACAACAGCAGCGCAAGCTGGAGGAACTGGCGACCTATCGCGACCAGTATTCCAGCGAATTCCAACAGCGTAGCGGCCAGGGCATGGGCGTGGCGCGCCTGCAGGACTTCCGGGTATTTCTGGCCCGGCTCAACGAGGCCATCGAGCAGCAACAGCGCCTGGTGGAACGTTGTCGCCAGGAGCGTGAACGCCAGCGGCTCAACTGGCTGTCCACCCGCACCCGCACCCAGGCCCTGGGCAAGGTGGTGGATCGGTACCGGCGCGAGGAGCGGCACCAGGCCGAGCGTCGTGAGCAGCTCGACACCGATGAGCGGGCACTGCGCACTTGTCGTCCGGACCTGGACGAGTCCTGATCCTGGCACGATCCTTGTAACGATTCCCTCATCCACAGCCAATGGGACCGAGGAATCATCATGGCCGACCCCCTGCTCGTGCTTGCCGCCAACCCCGAAATCGCCCAGGGCGCCCTGCGCATGGGCGGAAATCAGATTGGAAAACAATTATTTGAAGGCGAAACCCACCCCTTCGCCCAGCTCCTTGCGGGACACAACCCCGGGCCGGACGAGGGCCTGCCACTGGTATTGTCGGCGCTGCTGGCCGGCAACCCCCAGGGGCAGCTGCCGGCCGTCGACGGCAAGGAATTGCCGGACGCCTCCCGGCTGCTGGCCCTGGCCGGCTTCGACCTGGAAGACCTGGGTGAGCACCTGGATCTGCCTGCAGATGACTCCGCCCTGCCCAGCCTCCCGGTCGGAACCTCGGCCGAGGACCTGGAAGAGGCCTTGCAGGCCCTGCTCGCGGGGCAGGAGGCCAGCGCCCAGGCGGTCGCCGGCACTCCGGTTCAGGTACCGGGCAGCCTGCCGGATACGGCCTCCGCCCTGGCCCGCGCTGCGCTTGGTGGAGCCGGGATGCCCCTGGCCGACGAGACGGCTGTGCCATCCGGGCGGCCGCTGATACAAAGCGCCAGTTCCCATCAGGGGCCCGCCTTGCCCATGGCAGTGACTGGGGAAGAGGCCGAGGCCTTGCCGCTGCCGGAACCCGCTCGCGCGGTGGCCAGCGCGGTGCACCATGTCCTGCAACAGCGCAGCCTGGAAGAGGGAGCACGGGAGTCACGCTTCGGGGAACTGATGCGCGCCGCGGCCACCCGTGGCGCGGAACCTGGCCCGCGGGTCGAGACCCCGGCGGGTTTGGGGCCTCAGGCAGTGACCAGTCCCCAGGCCCCGGCACCCGTCCTGCCCACCACGGCCGTTGCCGTGCCCCTGGGACAGGCCGGTTGGGACCGAGCCCTGGGGGAACAGGTCCAGTGGATGGTGGGCAACCGGCTGCAGGGTGCGGAGATCCGTCTCAATCCCGCCCATCTGGGACCGATGGAGGTCCGCATCCAGATGCAGAACGATCAGGCCAACATCACCTTCACAGCCCAGCATGGCGTGGCGCGCGAGGCCCTGGAAGCGGCCATTCCCCGTCTGCGCGAGATGCTCGGTGAGTCGGGATTGCAGCTGAACCAAGTCACGGTTTCGGATCAATCCCTTGCCGAACAGCGGCGTCAGGATACCCAGGCCTTCCAGGTCCATCGCGGCGCCTCACCGGCAGCGGGAGAACCGGAGGAAGAGCCGACTACCGTCACCGTCACCCCATTGCGTGAAGGCTCGGGCAGTATCGATTATTTTGCTTGAAACGCGGCTTGCAATCGGTCGTTCGGCCGCTTTGCCTGAGGGCGGGCGGTATGCTACCGTACCGCTGTACAACAATAAGAAACACATAGCTCATGTCTGGAACCATCAAAGACCGGAGGCGGGTGAAGCGGGCGCGCAATGGGAAGCGTTCGGCACACCTGGCGCAGACGCGAGAATACAATTACGTCCTCCAGATCAGCGAGGATGAAAAGCGTATTCTCGCCACCTATCATGCCTTGCTCGCTCAGGGCACGGCGCACTTTGCCCAAGTCTATTACAACTATCTTTTCGATAACCCGGCCACGGCCGATGTGCTGTATGCCCATGAACGTGCCGGCGGCCACATCGGCGACCTGGTGCGCAGCCATCTTGCCCACCTGGTGGACTTGCTGCGCGCTCCTTCCGACGAGGCCTGGGCGGATAAGCTCGACCGCATTGGCGAACACCACCAAGAACATGGTGTGCGTCCCGTCTGGATGCTGGGCGGATACCGTCTGTTCCTGAATCATCTGCAGGAAATCATTGCCGCGGAGTCCGGCATCCCGCTCGCCGATCGTGATCGCCTGAATGCCGTCCTGGTCAAGCTGGTACTGCGAGATTTCGGCATGGTCAGCGAGGCGTATTGGCAATATGGCGCCGACAAGCTGCAGCAGCAGCGGGATGGACTGCGGGATTACCGGGATCGGGCCGAGGACCTGCTGGACAGCATCCCTCAGCAGTTGTGGTCGGTGGATGTGAGCGACAACCGCATGCTCTACCACAGTCCGGGGCTGGCCCGTTGTCTCGGGGATGACCTGCGGGCTCCCATCCCCTGCCTTTCCCTCATCCTGGCCGAGGACCAGGAAAAGGTCCTCACCGCCTGGCAGAAAGCATTGCAGGGCGAGGTGGTGGAGGTGGAAGTCCGTCAGCAACGGGAAGGCGAGGAGCCCCATTGGCATCGATTCCAGTTCGCGCCGGTGGCCAATCGGCGTGGCCGGGTGTTGCGGATACACGCCTTGATGGAAGACATCGACGCCGCCCATGTGGCGCGCCTGCGCCTGCAACAGCGGTCCACCACCGACGATATCACCGGGCTGGCCAATCGGGCCCTCTGGTATGACCGCCTGGGCACCGCCCTGGCGAACTGCCGTCGTCATCCCGGTACCCGGCTGGCCGTCATGGTGCTCGATATCAACCAGTTCAAGATGTACAACGACACCCTCGGTTATCCCGTGGGTGATGATCTGCTCAAGCAGCTCGCCGGGCGACTGCAAGGCCTGGTGCGCGATACCGACACCCTGGCCCGGCTCGACGGCGATGATTTCGGCATCATCCTGCCCACCGTGCAGGACGCCGGCCAGGCGGTGGAGCGGGTCGCCAGCGAGGTACTGGCCTGCTTCGAACACCCCTTCACCCTGCAGGATCGTGAACTCTGCCTGAGTGGCGCCCTGGGTATAGCCCTCTATCCCGAACATGGCGAGGATGCCTACAATCTGCTCAGTCATGCCGACAGTGCCCTGCAGCGTGCCAAGCGCAGCGGCGCGCCCTGGCTCTTCTATGAGGCCACCGTGGACATCAGTCCCGGTGAACAGATGCAATTCTCCGGGCAACTGCACCATGCCCTGGAGCGTGGCGAGTTCGAACTGCATTACCAGCCACAGATCGACATCGGCAGCGGCCGCATCTGCGGTGCCGAGGCCCTGCTGCGCTGGCAACATCCCCAGGAAGGCCTGGTGTTGCCGCGGCGCTTCATTCCCCTGGCGGAACAACTGGGCATGGGTACGCCCATCACCCAGTGGGTGTTGGTCACGGCATTGCAACAATGCAAGCGCTGGGGCGCGGCCGGTATCCACATGCCGGTGGCCATCAATGTCTCGGCCCGCGCCTTCCAGGGCACGGGACTGGTGGACAAGGTACGCTCGGCCCTGGCGGAGGCGCAGGTGGACGGCGCCTGCCTGGAGATCGAGATCACCGAGGAGACCCTGATGGCGGACCTGGCCCAGGGCGCCGAGGTTCTTCGCGCCCTGCATGAGCTGGGAGTGGCGGTGGCCATCGACGACTTCGGCACCGGTTATTCCTCCCTGGCCTACCTGCGGCATCTGCCCATACACACCCTCAAGATCGACCGCACCTTCCTCAGTGGCATGGTAAACAGTGACCAGGACCTGGCTATCGTGCGTTCCATCATCGACCTGGGCCACAACCTGGGCTGCAAGGTGGTGGCCGAGGGCGTGGAGGATGCCGCCGCCTGGGATCTGCTGCA
>DATHUT010000209.1:0-2653 GCA_035462005.1 Gammaproteobacteria bacterium
GCGCCAGTTCGATACGGTCTTCCTCGGAGATTTCGCTCATCATGCTTCCCATTGCCATACAGGATGACATCTAGTCTAGCATGCCCGCCGGAAGCCCGCTCTTACCCTTGAATTTCCAATGGTTACTGATGGCGGCGCACCCGGTCGACAAACAGGCGCGCCGCGGGGAGTCCATGGCGCAGCAGCAGGCCACGCAGCGGGGATAGCAGCGTCTCGGCGCCGTTCACATAGACGTCATGCCCTGCCAGGGCCGGCAGCTCGGCGACCACCTGGGCCGCCGCCTGCACCATGCCCCGCGCCACCGGGTCCAGGGTCTCCAGGGACAGCGCCAGTTCCTCCAGCACCTCGTCCGTCCAGGGCGGCGACTCGTGGCTGACCAGGGGGTGGTATTCAAAATTGTCCAGGGCATCCTGCCAGGCCCGACAATGGTTGGCCAGGTAGTGTCCGTCCCGGTCGCGGGCAATCCAGTACAGCCGCATGGGCTGGTCATACTCCAGCGCGATGGCATGCTCGATCAGGCTCTTGATGGGCGCGAAACCGGTCTCGAAGGCGATGAAGATCACCGGTCGCCGGGTATTTTCATCCCACACAAAATCCCCATGGGGACCCTCCACGTGGATCTTCTGACGTGGCTTCAGGTGCTGAAATACATGTTCGGAAAAGGGATCCCCGGCGACCCGGCGCACATGGAACTGCAGCATCATGCCGTTGCAGGGACAGCTGGCGATGGATTTGCTGCGCGGCGCCAGGCCGTCGATGTGCAGGGTTACATACTGACCGGCCAGGAAACGCAGGGTGCGGCTGCGCGGGGTGCGCAGGTGCAGGATCATGACATCCTCCACCGGCTGTTCGAGCTTCGCCACCTGGGTGTCGATCGCCTGCTGCGGGATGTCCTCCACGCCATGGGCCTCGCGAGCCTCGATCACCAGGTCGCTGTCCGCATGGGTGCGGCACAGGAGCACCACACCCTGCTGGCGTGCCGTCTCGCCGAGCACATAGTCATGCGGCAGGCGCCGCCCCGGCTCTCCTTCCAGCACCCGTGCCTGGCACTCGCCGCAGCTGCCGCTGTTGCAGTGATAGTTCATGTTCAGGCCGGAACGCAGCGCGCCCTCCAGCAGGGTCTCACCTTCCTCCACGGTGAAGTGGTGGCCACTGGGCTGCACGGTAATATGCGCCGTCATGCGGCACCTGCCATGAAACCCAGCTCGGGAACCCGTATCATCACCGCATCAACCCCATGTGCCTGCCATCATGACCCTCACCGTCCTCATCCTGCTCGCCCTGCTGGTCTGGCTCTGGCAGGACACCCAGCAGGCACGGGAACGGGCCATCCTCACCGCCCGACGTACCTGCCATGACCAGCAGCTGCAGCTGCTGGACGGCACCGTTTCCCTGCAGCGCCTGCGTCCCAGCCGCTGCAATGGCGGGCGTTTCTGCCTGCGGCGGACATTCGTCTTCGAGTACAGCGCCAGTGGAGACGACCGGCAACAGGGCTTTGTGCTCATGAATGGCCCTACCGTGACCATGGTTGGGCTCGCGCCGGAGACCTAGCCTGATCTTGCGGCCGCCATGCGCCCCAGCTTGAGCAACAGCAGCAGGGGCAGGATGCCGTGCAGGAACAGGTCGAAGACATCAATGGGCCGCGCCAGCTCGCCGGTCAACAGCATGCGCAGCTTCTCCACCAGGTGCGGTTCCGGCACGAAGGGGGCGGCGCCCAGCAACAGCGCACCTACCAGCAAGGGCAGCACCGGTATTTTGTCGAGCCATGTCCACATGATAGTCACTCCAGAAGCAGGCCGGCCGCAGGGCGTGGCCGGCGTGGCCAGGCAAGCTACTGCAAAACACCGCCATTTGTCATCGTTTCGTCACAAAGCCTGCCTATAGTGGCCCCGTCAAGTTAACCAACACCAGGGTCATCTGGCCCGGGGGAGACAAGTGCCATGAAACTGAAACAACTCTTTGCCGCGACCGCCGTCACCGCGGCCGTCACCTTCAGCAGCCTTGCTGCTGCCGACCTGGATCCCAAGTTGCCCGAGTACCAGCGCGCTGCCGGCGTGTCCGGCAACCTGTCCAGCATCGGGTCCGACACCCTGAACAACCTGATGACCCTGTGGGCTGAAGACTTCAACAAGTTCTACCCCAACGTCAACATCCAGATCCAGGGCGCCGGTTCCTCCACCGCGCCGCCGGCCATCACCGAAGGCACCGCCAACCTGGCCCCCATGAGCCGCGCCATGAAGTCCTCGGAGATCGAGACCTTCGAAAAGCGTCATGGCTACAAGCCCTATGCCGTGCCGGTCGCCATCGACATGCTGGCCGTCTACGTCAACAAGGACAACCCCATCGAAGGCCTGAGCCTTCCCCAGGTGGACGCCATCTTCTCCGCCGGCCGTCGCTGCGGTCATCCGGAAGACATCACCCGCTGGGGCCAGGTCGGCCTGACCGGCGCCTGGGCCAACCGTGACTTCGCCCTGTACAGCCGCAATGCCGTGTCCGGCACCTACGGCTACTTCAAGGACAACGCCCTGTGCGGTGGTGACTACAAGTCCAGCATCAACGAACAGCCGGGTTCCTCCTCGGTGGTGCAGGGCGTGACCGAGTCCATCAACGGCATCGGCTACTCCGGCATCGGCTACGTCACCTCCGGCGTACG
>DATHUT010000210.1:0-5716 GCA_035462005.1 Gammaproteobacteria bacterium
TTGTGCTTTTCCAGCACCGTGTAGCGGATATTGGGGCGATCGAAATTCGCCACGTAGCAGGCGGCGTCCTGCAGGCGCAGGCAACGCTGGATGTCCTGGCGGGTCTGGGGATCGGCCGTGGCGGTAAGGGCAATCAGGGGGATGTGCGGGAAACGCTCGCGCAAGGCGCCGAGCTGTACATACTCGGGACGGAAGTCATGTCCCCACTGGGACACACAGTGCGCCTCGTCGATGGCGAACAGGGCAATATCGACTTCCTCGAGCCGGGCCAGGAAGGCCTCGCCCATCAGGCGCTCGGGGGCGATATAGAGCAGGTCGAGTTCGCCGGCATGCAGTTGCGCCAGCACCTGGCGCGCCTCCTGTGCCGACAGGGTGGAGTTGTAATAGGCCGCCGCCACGCCATTGGCGCGCAGGCTGTCCACCTGGTCCTTCATCAGGGCGATGAGGGGCGACACCACGATGGCGGTACCGGGACGCAACAGGGCGGGGATCTGGTAGCACAGGGACTTGCCGCCGCCGGTGGGCATGAGCACGAAGGCGGATTCGCCGCGCGCCAGGCCCTCGATGATGTCCTGCTGGGGTGGCCGGAAGGAGGAATAGCCGAACACCCGTTGCAGGGCGAGCAGGGCTGGCGTGGTTTCCTGCATCAGGGCAGCTGACGCGGCAGCCACAGGATGAGCAAGGCGCAGAGCACCACCAGCACGGCCACGAACCATTTGAAGCGGCGAATGGCATTTGGCCCCCAGCCGGAACCGGTGCGGGCCAGAGCGGCGCCGCAATGGGCACACTGTTCCACATCCGCCGGGGTATCACGGCCGCAGGTGGGACACTGCATAGTGTTCATCACGGACTCCTTTGTTCCAGTACACTCCCCGTCATTGCGAGCGAAGCGACTAGAAAGAATACACCAGCGTGGCCGCCGTTTCCGTGTCGGTCTTCTTCACGCCCGGCGGTACCTCGGAGACATTCTCCACCGAATAGGAGAGCTTCATGGACAGGTTGCCCACGATGCTGGCCTGCACCGCCGTCACCGATTTGCTGATGGTGGCATCCTCGCCGATATCGAAGGACAGGTCCTGGGTAAAACGGGACTGCTCGGTGATCTGCCAGGCATACTTTCCCGCCAGGCGCAGGATCACCTCGTTCTCGCTCTCACCGGTTTCCAGCTTGCTTTGCCGCGCACCGGGGCCGGCCTCCAGGTCCAGGGTCATGTCGTCGCGGTGCAATACCCGACGCCCGTAACCGAAAATCTCGCTGACGCGGTAATCATAGCCGCTGAACTTGTCGGTCTCGTACTGCAGGCGACCGAACAGGTATTCGAATTCGGCGAATTTGTAGTCGGTCTGCCAGCTGGCGGCATAGCGTTCCGCCGTGGTGACCTCGTTGTCGGAGGTATTCAGGGCCTCCAGCATGGCGCTGTGACGCCACATGTCGCGTTCATTGACCAGGCCCAGGCGGGCCTTGAGATTGGTGGTATCGGTATTACCGGAGGTGTCCACATAACCGAATTCCCCCTCGCCCTTCCAGTCACTGCCCATGAACTCGATGGCCAGGGCGTTACCGGAAAAAATGCCGGCACAGGCCAGCATCCAGAGTTGCTTGTTCATTATCGTCTCCATGTTCGGCTCGGCATGCACGCTAGCCTGGATTATTCATGAACTGCCGTAGCGAGGGCGCCGAGATACCTGAAAAGACAGCGTGGCGCGGACCGGAAGGCGCGCAGGCATACTTGACAGTATGTCGAGCACCTGGAGGGAGCACGCGCTGACTTTTCAGGTATATCGGCGTCCGCAGCAGGTCGTTCATGAATAATCCAGGCTAGCATAATACCGCCCGTGGAATACAGGCACGATGCGCACGGAAAAGCACGGCCCGGATTTCGCGGAACGAAACCCGGGCCGTGCAGTTTTTCAGGAAGTTATTTTACCGAATTGCCGCCGAACAGGGCCGGCACCTCACGGTCATGGCTGCGTTGCGGAGCACGGTTGCCATCGACCTCGGGACGAGCTTCACGACGCGGTGACTGACTGCGATTGCCATCCGCCTCGCCGCGATTTCCCGCGGGTCGATTACCGTCCGCACGACGCGGGGCAGATGCTGCGCCCGCGGCACGGCGAGGGGCGGACGCGGCCCCGGCACCACGGCGAGGTGCGGCCGCGTTGCCAGCGCTGCGCCGCGGCTCACCATCCCGCGACCGGGCCTGCCCCTGGGGCCGGCGCTTGGCCGGGGCGGTGTTGCGTGGTTCGGAAGATCGTCCACCCGCGCGACCATTGCGGCCATTGGGAATCGGCTCCGCCTTGATGCGCGGATCCGGCATGTAGCCGTCCACCACCACCTTGGAAATATCGCGCTTGATCAGCCGCTCGATGTCACGCAGCAAGCGATCCTCGTCCACACACACCAGCGACAAGGCCTCGCCTTCGTTGCCGGCACGGCCGGTGCGGCCGATGCGGTGTACGTAGTCCTCCGCCACATTCGGCAGTTCGAAATTCACCACGTGGGGCAGTTGGTCGATGTCCAGGCCACGCGCGGCGATATCGGTCGCCACCAGCACACGCACATTGCCGGCCTTGAAGTCGGCCAGGGCCTTGGTGCGCGCACCCTGGCTTTTGTTGCCATGAATGGCGGCGGCGGTAATGCCGTCCTTGCCGAGCTGTTCCGCCAGGCGGTTGGCACCGTGCTTGGTGCGGGTGAATACCAGTACCTGGCGCCAGTCGTTGGTGCCGATCAGGTGCGACAGCAACTCGCGTTTGCGTTCCCGGTCGACAGGATGCACCACTTGCGAAACCAGTTCGGTGGCGGTGTTGCGGCGCGCCACTTCGATCAGTACCGGCTTGCTCAGTATGCCATCAGACAGTTGCTTGATCTCCTCGGAGAAGGTGGCGGAGAACAGCAGGTTCTGCCGTCCCTTGGGCAACAGCGCGAGGATCTTGCGGATATCGCGGATAAAGCCCATGTCCAGCATGCGATCGGCCTCGTCCAGCACCAGGATTTCCACCTGGGACAGGTCGAGCGTCTTCTGTCCGATGTGGTCCAGCAGCCGACCCGGGGTCGCCACCAGTACATCGACACCCTTGCGCAGCTTGCTGATCTGGGGATTGATGCTCACGCCGCCGAAGACCACCGTGGACGTCAGTGACAGGTGCTTGCCGTAGGTCACCACACTCTCTTCCACCTGGGCCGCCAACTCGCGGGTCGGGGTGAGGATCAGGGCACGGATGGGCTTGCGGCCGCCGGCCTGCGCCGTGGTGCTCAGACGCTGCAGCAGCGGCAGGGTGAAGCCGGCAGTCTTGCCGGTGCCGGTCTGGGCACCGGCCAGGATATCGCGCCCTTCGAGAATGACGGGAATGGCCTGACGTTGAATGGGAGTGGGTTCACTGTAGCCCTGATCGGAGACAGCACGGAGTAATTCGGCACGCAGGCCGAGGGAATCAAATGACATATTGGGGTAAAGCTCCTGAGCGGCCTGACAAGGCATGGCCTTGGATCGGTCCAGGCAGTCGTGTTGTTTCGAGGTTATACCGGAAGGGTTACCGCGAGGGTTGGCGCAGACCGAAGTGCGCCGGAGGTGGCACTATAACAGAAAGCCTGGCCAGGCACAGGGTTATTTCCCCCTGCCAGGTGATAAGGCGGATGCGACGTGGCATTCGCGGGCAGAGCCCGCTCCTACGGGTGGTGACACAGGCATTGTAGGAGCGACCTTCGGCCGCGAACCGGCGACTCACCGGCGTCCGGCCGCCTGGTGCAGCTGGACCCGCACCAGGCGCAGCACATCCTTCCAGGACAACACCCCACGCAGGCCGCCGGCGGCGTCCACCACGGGCAGGCAGGAGACCTTGTCATCAAGAAAACGGGCAATGGCCGCCTCCAGATCGGCCTCGGGCCGAATGGTGACGGGCTTGCGGCTCATGATCTGGTGGGCGCGGCGTTTGAGCACCGCCATCTCCGTCGCCGAACCCAGGTCTTGCTCGACCACGGGGGTGATCAGCTTGAGATAGTCACGGTCCGAAATCACGCCCTGCAACTGACCATCCTCCACCACCATGAGGTGATGGAAGCTGTGGGTCTGGAACAGGTGGCGAATGGTGCGCAAGCTGTCGTCCATGCCTACCGTCACCAGGTGTCGACTCATGATGTCCTCGACTTTCATCTCTCCGCCTCTTGCCAGGAACAGTGGGGGGGTAGTGGTCATTCCGGCGCAGCCGGCATCCATCTCTCTGATTCCTATGGGTTCCACCATACACCGCACTGACGGGAATGGCCTTGATCAGAATACCCTTGCTGCGGATTTTCATCCGCTCCGGAAAGGCAGGCAAGGCCGGCCTTCTCATGCGCACCGAAATGGGGCGCAGGGACGCATCATCCATCTCGTCCCTCAGCATGCAAACCCCCTGTAAAAACAGCTCGTCAAGGGATTGACAGCCCTCATACCTGTGCCCAATATCGCGCCTTCGTCCGGTCCATTCCAGTCATCCGCGAGCGCGGGATGGACCGGTCCCTGCTGGCTCGCGGGAAGGATCGTCCGATGCGTTTGCCCGTATTCCCTCTGCTCCTTGCCTTCCTCGCGTTCCCGGCCGGTATGGCCCAGGCCCAGGGCGGCGTGGTCCATGTCTACAACTGGTCCGACTACATCGCCGCCGACACCCTGAAGGACTTCGAGACCGCCACCGGCATCAAGGTGGTCTATGACGTCTACGACTCCAATGAAATCATGGAAGCCAAGATGCTGGCCGGCGGCAGCGGCTACGACGTGGTGTTCCCCACCGCCCAACCGTTCGCCGAGCGTCAGATCACGGCCGGCCTGTACCGCAAGCTGGACAAGAGCAAGCTTACGAATTACGACAACCTCGATCCTACCATCCTGAAGCCGCTGGAAACCGCCGATCCCGGCAACGAACACGCCGCACCCTATATGTGGGGCACCACCGGCATCGGCTATAACGTCGAGGGGGTAAAGGCGCGTCTGGGGGATGACATGCCCGTCGACACCTGGGGCCTGATCTTCGACCCCGCCATCGCCGCCAAGCTCGCCGACTGCGGCATCAGCGTCATGGACGATTCCATGGAGGCCATGACCGCCGCCCTGCTCTACCTGGGCAAGGATCCCAACACCCGTGACCCGAAGGACTTCGAGGCCGCCGCCGAGTTATTCAAGCAGGTCCGGCCCCATATCCGCTATTTCCATTCCTCGCAGTACATCAACGACCTGGCCAATGGCGACCTGTGTGTGGCCCACGGCTACTCCGGCGACATCCTGCAGGCCCGCGACCGTGCCGAGGAAGCCGGCAAGGGCGTGCAGGTGGCCTACAGCGTACCCCGCGAGGGCGCCATTCTGTGGGTGGACGTAATGCTGATTCCCAGCGATGCCCCGCATCCGGACAATGCCCATACCTTCATCAACTACCTGTTGCAGCCCGAGGTGATCGCCGCCATCAGCAACGAAGTGGCCTATGCCAACGCCAACCGTGCCGCCACGCCGCTGGTGGACGAATCCATCCGCAACGATCCGGGTATCTATCCCTCGGATGAAACCCGCGAACGCCTGGTATCCATGCAGACCCTGCCGGACCGGGTACAACGCGACAAGGTACGGGTCTGGACCCGCATCAAGAGCGGACGGTGACCAGCGGATGAACCAGGCCCGACCCGGCACCAGCCAGGAGCCCTGGCGTGATCCGGCGGCGAAACCCTTCGTCCGCATCGAGAACATCACCAA
>DATHUT010000211.1:0-1855 GCA_035462005.1 Gammaproteobacteria bacterium
GTGGGGTTCGCAGGGGCGATGGTCCGTCATGGGTTGTCCTGCAGGTCGGCCCGCAGTATGGCCAGCAATTCCTGCATATCCCCCGGCAACGGGATCTCCCAGCTCATTTCCTCGCCGCTCAGGGGGTGGCACAGGGTCAGACGCGCGGCATGCAGGGCCTGGCGCGGGAAACCGCGCAGGGCCTCGCGCAGGGCCTCGCCCGTTCCCTTCGGGATGCGCGGGCGGCCGCCATAGAGGGGATCCCCCACCAGCGGACAATGGATATGGGCCATGTGCACCCGAATCTGGTGAGTGCGGCCCGTCTCCAGCCGCACGCTCACGTGGGTATGGCCGCGAAACCGCTCCACGACCCGGTAGTGGGTCACCGCCGGCTTGCCCCCGGGCGTCACCGCCATGCGCTTGCGATCCACGCCGTGGCGCCCGATGGGTGCGTCGACCGTACCGCCGGCGGTCAGCACCCGCTGCACCACCGCCTGGTATTCCCGCCCCATGGTATGGGTCTGCAACTGCTCCACCAGGGATTTGTGGGCCACCAGGCTGCGCGCCACCACCATCAGGCCGGAAGTATCCTTGTCCAGGCGGTGCACGATACCGGCGCGCGGCAGCGTGACCAGGCTCGGATCGTGGTGCAGCAAGGCGTTCTGCAGGGTGCCGTCGAGATTGCCCGCCGCCGGGTGCACCACCAGCCCGACGGGCTTGTGCAGCACCAGGATGGCCTCGTCCTCGTGGACGATGTCCAGGGGGATCGCCTCCGCCTCGACCCGGCCTTCCGGCTCCAGCTCCGCATCGATGAGCACCTGCTCGCCGCCCAGCACCGCATCCCGGGGGCGCGGCAGGCGGTCGTCCAGGCGCACCTGCCCCGCCTTGATCCACTGGCTCAGGCGGCTGCGGGAATATTCCGGAAACAGCTCCGCCAGCACCTGGTCCAGGCGCCGGCCGGCCTGCTCAGGGGGTATGCGCGCGGCGAGTCGAATGGTTTCATGCATCGGGAATCGGGCCTGGTTTGCGGTATACTGCGGGGCATTCTGCGATCACCATGACGAGATACCCCAGCCCCATGCGTTTGTCGAGTATTTTTCTGATTATCAGTCTCCTGGTCTTCAACAGTGGTTGTGCCTGGTTAGGCAAGCAGGCCGATCCCACGGCCCACATGTCCGCCGAGGAACTGTACTCCACCGCCAAGGAATCCCTGGAGAAGAACGATTACGAAATCGCCATCCAGCATTTCGAATCCCTGGAGGCGCGTTTTCCCTTCGGCCGCTACGCCCAGCAGGCACAGCTGGAGATCGCCTACGCCTATTACAAGAGCGGTGAGTCCGATTCCGCCATCGCCGCGCTGGACCGTTTCATCAATCGTCATCCGCAGCATCCGCATGCGGATTATGCCTGGTACATGAAAGGGCTGGTGAATTTCAACCGTGGCGCGAGTTTTCTCGACCGCCTGTTCCCGCGCGATGCCACCGAACGGGACAATCGTGTCGCGCTCCAGGCCTTCCAGGATTTCACCGAACTGCTGCAGCGCTACCCCAACAGCCGCTATGCCGAGGATGCCAGCCTGCGGGTGGTGTTCCTGCACAATGGCCTGGCACGCTATGAGATAAACGTGGCGGAATACTACATCCGCCGCGGCGCACCCGTGGCCGCCGTCAACCGCGCCCGCTTCGTACTGGAGAATTACCAACGCACCCCGGCCGTGGCCGATGCCCTGGTGGTACAGGTGAAGGGCTATCGCATGCTGGGGATGGACAGCCTGGCGGAGGATGCGCTGCGGGTGCTGCGAACGAATTACCCGGAGCATGCCTTTTTGACGGACAGACGGGCGGCGGCACAGTAAAGCCGACCACCGCAGGGTTTT
>DATHUT010000212.1:0-2203 GCA_035462005.1 Gammaproteobacteria bacterium
GTGCCAGCGCCGTGAATTGGGCACCTTTGCCGACACCCCGGTGCATGCAGTGGCCGGCATCGGACACCCGGAACGGTTTTTCACCAGCCTGGCTGGTCTCGGCATCCAGGTCATACCCCATGCCTTTCCCGACCATCATGCCTTTCACGCCCGGGACCTGGGATTCGCTGCCGATGGCCTGCCCGTGCTGATGACGGAAAAGGATGCCGTGAAATGCCAGGCCATCGGCGGCCTGCAGGCATGGGTGGTGCCGGTACAGGCGGAACTGGATGAGCGTTTCCGCCTGCAACTGGATCGTCTGCTCGCCACCTTACCCACCCCCGTGAACGCGTTGGAGCAGGCATGAGTCTGGTACCATGGACTGCCATTGCGAGGAGAAAATAATGGATACGAAACTGCTGGATATCCTGGCCTGTCCGGTCTGCAAGGGACCGCTGGTATATGACAAGTCCGCGCAGGAACTGATCTGCAAGGCAGACCGCCTGGCCTACCCGATACGGGACGGAATACCGGTCATGCTGGAGGATGAGGCGCGTACCCTGGCGGCCGACGAGGAAGTACAGGCCTGATGCATGCGCCATTCAAGGTGGTCATCCCCGCGCGCCATGCCTCCAGCCGCCTGCCGGGAAAACCGCTGCGTGAGATTGCCGGCAGGACCATGATCGAACATGTGTGGCGCAGTGCGTCGCAGAGCGGCGCGGAGCAAGTGGTGATCGCCACCGATGACGAACGCATTGCTTCCGTCGCCGCGGGTTTTGGTGCCGAAGCCTGCATGACCCGGGCAGACCACGCCAGCGGCACCGATCGCCTGGCCGAGGTGGTGGAGACCATGTCTTGGCCCGACATGGCTATCGTGGTGAACGTGCAGGGCGACGAACCCCTGATGCCAGCCGAACTGGTGCTCCAGGTGGCCGCGGACCTGGCCGGTCATGACGGCGCGCGCATTGCCACGGCGGCCACGCCGATCCAGACCGCGGGTGAATTCTTCGATCCCAATGTGGTGAAGGTGGTGACCGACCGCGCCGGCTATGCCCTGTATTTCAGTCGGGCGCCCATACCCTGGGATCGCGACCTGCTCGCCGATGGTCGCCAGGTCCTGCCGGGTCAGCTGGCACCGCTGCGTCACATCGGACTGTACGCCTACCGCGCCGGATTCCTGCGCGACTATGCACGCATGGAACCGGTTCTGCTGGAGAATACCGAACGCCTGGAACAACTACGGGCGCTGTGGAGCGGGGAGCGAATACATGTGCTGGAGATCCCGGGACACCCTGGTCCCGGGGTCGATACCGAGCGGGACATCGCCCTGGTGGAGGAAATTCTTCGCTCCCGGGCCTGAGCGCGGCAGGCATTGGCTACGGCTGTTCCGGGATATCCAGCAGCAGGAACTCCGGATGGAAATCAGTCCCATCCTCGTTCAGCACCGGCAGGTTGATCGTTCTGGGTACCCGCCGCGTCGCGTCCCCGTACTGATTCGCCTGGATCACGCCATCGGCGTTTTCGCATTGCAATATCAGCACCAGGCCCGGTTCAAGTACCTCGATGACGCGACACGACTGGCCCTGGTAACGCAGGCGGCTACCGATCAGGCCACGGAGTCTTGTTGTCAGGTTTTCCATATCCATGGGCTGGTCCCCGATTCGGGTCGCTGGAAGGACGCCGAGCGTCCGGGCTAGAATCCCGGTCACTGGTCCATGATCTTAGCGGAGTATTCAGGAATGGTACGTGTTTTGTTTGTCTGCATGGGCAATATTTGTCGTTCTCCCAGCGCGGAGGGGGTTTTCGCTGCCCTGGTGGAGCGGGAGGGCTTGCGTGACCGGATTTTAATCGATTCCGCCGGCACCCACGCCTACCATGTGGGCGAGCCACCGGATCCCCGGGCCCAGAGCGCGGCCCTGCAACGGGGCATCGATATCAGCGGACAGCGCGCCCGGAAGGTGTGCAGCGAGGACTTTGAACGCTTCGAGTACGTGCTGCCCATGGACCTGGCCAACTACCAGATCCTGGAAGACATGCGTCCGGCACAGAGCTGCGCCGAACTGCGCCGCTTCCTGGATTATGCCCCCGATCTACCCGAGGAAGATGTACCGGACCCTTATTACGGCGGGCCCAAGGGCTTTGCCAGGGTATTGGACCTCATCGAAGTGGCCGCCGAGGGTTTGTTGCGAGACATTCGCCAGCGCCACGGTCTGTAATCGAACGT
>DATHUT010000213.1:0-7462 GCA_035462005.1 Gammaproteobacteria bacterium
CCCCGGCTTGTTGTGTCTGCGAGCCTGACTGTCGAGCAGGTGATTGGCGATAACCACCGCCTCGCCATCGCGCTCGCGCAGGGCTGGGATCCGCACCGAGACCTCACTGATACGGTAATAGAGGTCCTCGCGGAACAGGCCCTCGGCAATACGTTGTTCCAGGTTCTGGTGGGTGGCGCAGACCACGCGCACATCCACCGGGATTTCGCTGCGCCCACCCACCCGCACGATCACCCGCTCCTGGAGAAAGCGTAGCAGCTTGGCCTGCAGGGACATGGGCAGGTCGCCCACTTCGTCGAGAAACAGGGTGCCGCCATCGGCGTATTCGATATTGCCCCGGGTCTGTTTGCTCGCACCGGTAAAGGCACCCTTTTCATAACCGAACAGTTCACTTTCCAGCAAGGTTTCGGGGATGGCGGCACAATTGAGCGCCACCCAGTTCTTGGATACCCGCGGGCTGAGATCGTGCAGCGCCCGTGCCAGCAACTCCTTGCCGGTACCACTCTCCCCCAGCAGGAGAGTGGTGACATCGGTAGGGGCCACCTTCTCGATGGTACGGCACACCGCCAGCATCTGCGGACTGGTGGCAATGATGCCATTGAGACCGGTCTTGTTGACGCCCCGGCTCAGGGCCCGGTTTTCCGTTTCCAGTTCATACAGGCGATAGGCGCGCTCGACGATGAAACCCAGCAACTGGGGATCCACCGGTTTTTGGCAGAACATCCAGGCACCATGGCCGATGGCCTGGACCGCGTTGTCACGGTCATTGTTGCCGGTCACCACGATCACCTTGGTGCGCGGCGCCATGGCAAGGATCTGCTGGAGGGTGGCCAGGCCCTCGGTGGCACCACCGGCATCCGGCGGTAGACCCAGGTCCAGAGTCACCACCTGGGGCTCATGGCGGCGCAGCTCGGCGATGGCGGCCTCGCGGTCCTCGGCGGTCACCACGTCGAAATCATCGAAGGCCCAGCGCAAGGCACTTTGCAGACCAGGGTCGTCCTCCACCACTAGCAGTTTTTTCTTGCCCGAGCTCACATCCTTGCCTCCGTGTCCAGTTCCTGCAGCTGCTCCGCCATGGCCTCATCCAGCAGGGGGATGCGGATGGTGAACACCGTCCCCTGACCCGGCTTGCTGACCACGGTCAGATCCCCTTGCAGGGCGCGCAGGTATTCGCGGCTGTCATAGGCACCGATCCCCATGCCCGTATCTCCCTTGGTGGTATCGAAGGGCCGGAACAGCCGCTCCCGGATGAAGGCATCGTCCATGCCCACGCCATCGTCCTCCACGGTGATCATTGCCTGTCCCTGTTCCTTGTGCAGACGGATCATGACATGTCCATGGCGCCGGGTCGCCTCCTGGGCATTCTGCACCAGGTTTTCGATGGCGGAGGTCAAGCGGTCACGATCTGCCGTGACTTCAATGTCAGGACCATCATAGCGCCATTCGGGACAGGGTTGCTGCTGGCAACGCTTGTCGACGATCTCATTCAGCAGCCGCGGCAGAGACAGGGTCACCGGGATTCCGCCGGCCATGCCGGTGCGCAGTAATTGCATCAGCCGCTGCATCTTGCCCACGGAGTGCTCCATGATGCGTACCGCGTCGTCGATGAAGGCCGGGTTGTGTTTGTGGCGGGCCGCGCTGCTCACCACCACGCTCTGCTGGGCAATGAGATTCTTGATGTCATGTAGTATGAAGGCGGACAATCGGTTGAAGCCTTCGAACTGACGCGCCTCCGCCAGGGCCTGCAGGGCCTGCATTTGCGCCAGGTGGCTGGCAGCCTGCATGGCCGCGGTCTTGAGCAGATCACGCACTTCCCAGTCCGCCTGCACCGCAGCCCGGGGCTGGGTCAGCAACACGAAGCCCTGCAGTTGCTCCCGGTCCGTGAGCGGCACGATCACCCAGGGTTCGGGAATCGTCTCCAGCCAGGCGGGCAATTCCAGGTCCTGGTAGAAATCCGGCGTACGGGCATACTCGTCGAGGTTCACCACCCAGCCGGAGCGTTGCAGGAAGGCCACCAGGGAGTCCAGGCCCACACTGGTGTCCACCCCCGGCTCTGGCAGGTTGAGGCGCGCCCGCAGTGACAGGCGGCCCCGCTCGTCGGCCATCCACAGCATGCCGCCCGGGCTGTCCACCAGTTCCGCAATGGAGCCGATCACGCATTCATAGGGATGGTCGTCGTCCTTACACCCGGACAGTGCATGGGTGAACTGCACCCATTCGTCCCGGTAGTCATATTTGTACTGATAAAAATGCTTGTTGACCAACACCCGTAAGCGCGCCCGCAACTGACCGGAAAACAGCATGACCAGCAGCAGTACCGCGGCGCCGAACAGGAATACGGCTTGCACCAGCGTGCCCCATTCACCACCTATGGCGCGCAGGTAATAGCCCACGACCGCCATGAACAGGAGGTAGACACCGGTGCCCACCAGGGAGGCGGTGTGATAGACCACCTTGCGTGACACGAACATTTCGAAGGACCAGTCGGGATTGCGCGCCACGGAAATGGCGATCAGTGGCACCACCAGTGCGTGTATCACGCCCCTCGCATGCCAGAGACCGGGGCTGAGTTGGCCGAACAGGAGGCCGTGGGAATAGAGGAAGAGGTCGTAGGAGAACATACCGCCGATGCCCACGCAGAGAAACTTGATGGACCAGCGCTGGGAAACGGGTGTGTTGCGGTAGAGCATCTCCACCAGCCACAGGCCGCCCACGGCCAGGGCCAGGTAGCCGGCGAGCAGAATCCTGGAAATTTGAGGCGCGGCCAGCCAATGGGGAGACAGGTGGGGAAACAGCACCAGGGCGACGGCCAGGGTATAGAGCGCCAGGGGGATGCGGGCCAGCCCACGCTGTCCACCTTGCACCGTGGACAGCAGCTTCAACAGAAAGGCGAACCAGAGCACGGCCTTCAGCGTCTCGGCGAACTGTATCACCGTGCTTGACAGGGACAGATGGGATTGCAGGGCCAGCACCAGGGCCCAGGCCGTTGTGCCAGCACAGGCCGCCAGCAACAGCCCGCCCTGCAGACGTCCCCGCCAGCCGGTCACCAACATCAGCGTCAGTAACAGAAAAGCCAGTACCCCGAGAGAATAGCTGATGGTTCCGATCGACATGGTCCCTGCTTATGTGCCTGTATCCTGTTGCACTATCGTAGGTCCGTCACGGCTCAATGAGCACCTTTTCCCCACAACACCACCTCGGCGGTGGTGAGCAGAATCAGCAGATCCAGAAAGACACCGTGGTTCTTTACATAGTACAGATCATACTGCAACTTTTCGAAGGCATCCCGCTCCGAGGAACCGTACTGGTAGCGGATCTGGGCCCAACCCGTGAGTCCGGGCTTCACCCGGTGGCGCTCCCGGTAATAGGGGATGGTCTCCTCCAGCTGGCTGACGAACTCGGGGCGCTCCGGACGCGGGCCCACGAAGCTCATGTCGCCACGCAGCACATTGAAGATCTGCGGCAGTTCATCCAACCGTACCTTGCGGATGATGGAGCCCACCCGGGTGATACGGGCATCGTTCTTGGAAGCCCAGCGCGCCACACCGTCTTCCTCCGCCGTCACCGTCATGCTGCGAAACTTGTAGATGGTAAACGGGTGGTTGTTGCGTCCCACCCGCACCTGGCTGAACAGGATGGAACCGGCCCTGGGGTCCTCCAGGTACACCGCCAGCATTACCAGTGCCATCAACGGCAGCAGCAGCGGGAGTAACGCCAGGGCGAACACCACATCGAAAGCCCGCTTGGAAAAGCTGCGCAGGATACCCTGGTCGAAACCGTCGGAGAGGAACATCCAGCTGGGCTGCAGGATATCCAGCAACACCTTGCCAGCCTCGCGCTCGAAGAAACTGAGCAGGTCACAAACCTCCACGCCATCCATCTTGCAGTCGAGAATTTCGTCCACCGGCATGGCATTGCGGCGATCATCCACCGCCAGCACGATCTCGTCCACCTGCATCTTCCGCACGTAGTCCGGCAAGGGCATGCCGAGGCTGATCACCTTTTCCTGTTCCACCCGATCTTCATCGGGCAGGTCCTGGTCACCGGTCATGTGCACATAGCCCACCACCCGAAAGCCGCGCCGGTCCGTCTGACGCCGCAGCCGGCTGATCATGCTCGCCTTCTCTCCGGCCCCCAGTACCAGCACGCGGCGCTTGAGCAGATCCTGGTCCACGATCCGGAAGAAGTAGAAGCGCAGGGCCAACAGCAGAGGCAGCGCCACCAGCAGGGCCATGAACAGGGCGCCACGTCCCAGGTAGAGGCCGGGAAGCAGGTAATAGAGCAGAGTCAGGGGCACGATACTGACCAGGAAACTCGCGCCCAGGCGCAGGGTCATGGCCTCCATACCTTCCCGAAGACTGCGCTGGTACAGCCCCAGGCCAATCATGGTCACTACCACCACCAGGGCGAAGGTGATCGATTTGGGGAACAGGGGCTGAACATGCTCCCGCACCGCCGGGGTGGCATCCAGGAAACGCAACTCCACCCCGATATGGAAGGCAATGATCAGCAATACCACTTCCAGCAGCCCCAGCAGCAGAAACTGGGTCGGAATATAATGTTTGAAAATCCTGATGGTTGCCATGATCGAACTGCTTCCCGCGCCCCGCTGCCAGCATGGGCGTCATTGATTATTGTTTCAGTGTGGACGGCGGGCTGACGATCGGCGCAAGGCCCCTGCCCTCCGTTCACCGTATCGGCTGGCAGCCTAAAGCCTTAATAATGAATGCATGGACGCCGGATATCCCATAGGCGCACTCCGCAACCCCGGTTTTAGGGACCCCATATCCCTGTCGCGGGCGCCAATCGGCGCCCGAAAAACTACAAGTGCTGTTCGATCCGGTGCGCCTTGAGGCCCCACACAAACAGGGACACCAGCTTCTTGTTGGTGGATCGCAAGCGTCCCACAGTGACCGATAGCATTTCTTTCAGCATGTTATAGCCAATTTCAGGGTTGGCGTCGAAAAAGCGCAGCAATTGCTCGCCATCGATGACCACCAGCTCCGTATCCTCCACCGCCACCACCGTGGCCGAGCGGGGCTCCCGGTCGAACAGGGCCAGCTCACCGAACAGGGCGCCTGCCGGCAGGTCACAGAAGCCGGGCTGGATACGGCTCCGGCTTTCCAGCTCCACATCCCCCATCACCCGCACGCTCCCTTGCAGAATGAGATACAGATCGGAGCCTGTCTCACCCTCCCGGAAAACCGCCTGGCCGGCCTCGACCCGGCGTGTTCGCCAGTGACTACCTTCCTGAAAATCAGGATGCTCGAGCAGTGTCTTCAGTTCGGTTTCCAAGCTACCCGCCTGCCCGACCACCCGACTGGGCAATCTACCCCTCGGCCCGGTTGCGCGCCGCCGTCTTGGCGTTCAGGCGCCGTTGCCGCACGGCCGTGGCCAACTGTTCCAGCAGCCGCTCACTGTCCTCCCAGCCGATGCAGGCATCGGTGATGCTCTGGCCATGCGCCAGATCCTGTCCCGGCAGCACATCCTGGCGCCCCTCGCACAGGTGGCTTTCGATCATGGCGCCCATGATACGGTCGTCGCCCGCGGCCACCTGGGCCGCGACATTGGTACCCACGTCCAGCTGGCGCTTGAATTCCTTGCTGCTGTTGCCGTGACTGAAATCGATCATCAGGCGCGGCGCCAATCCCGCCGCCTCCAGCTGGTGTGCCGCCTCGTCCACATGGGTGGCATCGTAGTTGGGCTCGCGTCCACCGCGCAGGATGACGTGGCAGTCCTCGTTCCCCGAGGTGGCAAAGATGGCCGAATGACCGGCCTTGGTCAGGGACAGGAACTGGTGCGGCTGGGAGGCCGAACGAATGGCATCGATGGCCACCTGCAGAGTGCCATCCGTACCGTTCTTGAAGCCTACCGGGCAGGACAGGCCGGAGGCCAATTCGCGGTGTACCTGACTTTCCGTGGTACGGGCGCCGATGGCGCCCCAGCTCACCAGATCGGAAATGTACTGGGGGCTCATCAGATCGAGGTATTCCGTTGCCGCCGGAATACCCATATTGTTCAGGTCCAGTAGCAGCTTGCGCGCCAGGCGCAGGCCCTTGTTGATCTCGAAACTGCCGTCCAGATTGGGGTCGTTGATCAAACCCTTCCAGCCCACGGTGGTACGGGGCTTCTCGAAATAGACCCGCATGACGATGAGCAGGTCGCCGGCCAGTCGGTCCTTGACCGCCTTCAACCGCCGACCATACTCCAGCGCCGCTTCCGGATCGTGGATGGAACAGGGACCAATGATGACCAGCATCCGGTCGTCCTGGCCGTGGAGGACGTCGTGGATCGCCTGTCGCGCCTCCTGGGTGGCCCGCGCCGCATCCGGGGTGATGGGGAATTCTTCCTGCAGTTCGGCATAGCGCACCACTTCGCGGATGGCCACGATGCGCAAATCGTCGGTATTGGGCTGCGTCTCTGACTTATTCATTAAATTCAGTCTTTTATTACGTAAATTTCAACAAGAATCTGGCATGAGGGCGAGGGCATGCATTATCGCAGATCGAGCGCAAAAGTGCATGACGCAAGGCGTTTGTTCGCATCATCCCGCCAATAGTAATACAATACTTATACATATCTTGTATCTCAAAAACTCCCTCGGAGGCGACACGAGCCATGGATCTCCCGGACAGTGACACGGATGGCCTCTATCCCATTCGTACCGTTTCCAGCCTCACGGGCGTCAACGCAGTCACCCTGCGTGCCTGGGAACGCCGCCATGGCCTGATCCGGCCACGGCGCACTCCCAAGGGCCACCGTCTGTACAGTCGCGAGGATATCGAACGCATCCAGCGAACCGTGGAATTGCTCGAGCGCGGCCTGGCCATCAGCCAGGTGGCGCCGTTGCTGGACCCCGCCCAGACCGTACCCAGCGGACGGGAACCCCCGAGCCAGGGCAATGTCTGGGAGCGCTATCTCCAACGCATGCTGGCGGCCATCGAAGACTTCGATGAAGCGGCCCTGGACGCGGCCTACCACGATGCCCTTTCCCTCTACCCCGCCGAGCTGGTCAACACGCGCCTGGCCAAGCCGTTGCTGATCCAGCTTGGCGAGCGCTGGCAGGATCGTCCCGCCGGCATCGCCGAGGAGCACTTTTTTTCCGTGTACCTGCGCAACAAGCTCGGTGCCCGCATCCAGCACCTGAACAGCCGCGGTCGGGGACCACGCCTGCTGCTGGCCTGCCTGCCCGGCGAATATCATGAAATCGGCCTGCTGTTATTCGCCCTGGCCGCCGTCAGCCATGGCTACCAGGTGCTGGTGCTGGGCGCCAACCTGCCTTTGGAACAGATTCCGCCAGTGCTGACCCGCCAGCCCTGCGATGCCGTGGTGCTGTCCTCTTCCTCGCGGCTGGTCAGGAAAGGGATGTACAGAGCCGACCTGCCCGCGTTGCTGAGTGCGATCGGGAACCCGGTGCTGGTGGGCGGCAGTCAATCGGAACTGGCCCGCCGGGAGATCGAGG
>DATHUT010000214.1:0-3697 GCA_035462005.1 Gammaproteobacteria bacterium
GATCTCCGCGCGGGAGCAGGAACTGGCCGCGGCCCTGGGCGAGGAGATGAACATGCGCCCGCGCTTCGTCGACGAACCCAAGAAGACCGTGGTGGTGCCCATCAACATCGACAGCATGCGCAAGAAGCCGGGCAAAGAAGAAGACTAGATTTTCAAAGGGTCAGTTTCAAGGGGTCAGAGTACTTGAAGCGGCTTGACTGCCGCCTCGTTGCTTTTGAATCGAAGGGTCGACGTACTGTTTCAAGTACTCTGATCCCTTGACTGCCTTGACTGACCCCTTGACTGTTTCAAGTACTCTGACCCCTTGAGGAAAACTGGCCAACTCTAACAACAAACAGGAGCCGTCCATGACCACTCCCCTCACCTTCCGACAGAGCGTTGACCACATGGTCCAGCATGCCATGAGCGTACTGGATCTGGACCCGGGATTACGCGACGTCATCCGTAGCTGCAACTCGGTCATCCAGGTGCGCTTCCCGGTCAAGTTGCGCGGCAAGATCCACACCTTCAAGGGCTGGCGCGCCACCCACAGCACCCATCGCCTGCCGGTAAAGGGCGGCATCCGCTACGTGCCCTACGCGGACCAGGACGAGGTGGAGGCCCTGGCGGCGCTGATGAGCTACAAGTGCGCCCTGGTGGATGTGCCCTTCGGCGGATCCAAAGGCGCCCTGCAGATCGATCCCAGCCAATACGATCGCGATGAAATGGAGATGATCACCCGTCGTTTCGCCACGGAACTGATCCGCAAGGGCTACATGAACCCGGCCACCAATGTGCCGGCACCGGACATGGGCACCGGGCAGCGCGAGATGGCCTGGATGGCCGGCACCTACAAGCACCTGTTCCCCGACGACATCAATCACCAGGCCTGTGTCACCGGAAAGCCGGTGCACCACGGCGGTATCCGCGGCCGCGTCGAGGCCACCGGCCGCGGCGTGCAGTATGCCCTGCAGGAATTTTTCCGCCATCCCGGAGACGTGGCCGGCACCGGCATGAGCGGCGGCCTGGAGGGCAAGACCGTGGTGATCCAGGGGTTGGGCAACGTGGGCTACCATGCGGCCAAGTTCCTCTCCGAGGAGGATGGCGTGAAGATCGTCGCGGTGATCGAGCGGGAAGGCGTGCTGCTCAATCCCGCCGGCATCCCCATCCAGCACCTGCGTGACCACATGGTGGAACACAAGACCATCCGCAGCTTCCCCGATGCCGAATTCGAGGAAGATGGCCGCAAGGCCCTGGAACTCGCCTGCGACATCCTCATCCCGGCCGCCATGGAAGGCCAGATCGACGAGGAGAACTGCGACCGCATCCGCGCCAAGCTCATTGTCGAGGCCGCCAACGGGCCGGTCAGCTTCGGCGCCGACCAGAAACTGCAACAGCGAGGCGTGGTGATCCTGCCCGATGTCTACGTGAACGCCGGCGGCGTGACCGTTTCCTACTTCGAATGGATCCGCAACATCTCACACATCCGCTTCGGTCGCATGCAGCGCCGCCACGACGAGCAGCGCGCCAACCAGTACGCCACCTTACTGCAGGAGATTACCGGCGCCCATCTATCCGATGCCGCACGCGATTCCGTCATCCGTGGCGCCGATGAAATCGACCTGGTGCGCTCCGGCCTGGATGACACCATGCGCCTGGCCTACCAGGAGATGCATAACACCCTGCACGGCAACGAGCAGATCCACGACCTGCGCACCGCGGCCTACGTGATCGCCATCGACAAAATCGCGCGTTCCTACCACGACGTGGGGATTTATTGAGACGAGCGGTATCGGGCTGTAGCCCGAAACCCTACTCGTAGAAATACCGCACCGGCGTATCGGCCACCTGCTCCAGCCTGGTGATCAGCGCCTCGGTGGGCACCGCCTCATGGGGATGGATATTCCAGATCTCCAGAAACCAGCGGCCGAAACCGGCGAACTGGCGCCAATCCAGCTCCGGTGCTTGCAGGGTCCGTCCGCAGCCCGCACAGCAGACCGTCGCATCGCGATCCGAGGGCCAATCCCGCACCAGTTCCTGCCATTGCTCCAGCCGCCCACGGCATGCGGGGCAGCGTGGTTGCAGCCTGCCGGCGGAGGAACGGAATACCGGTCCTGCTTCCTGCCGCTGGTAGCGTACGTGACAGAAGTGCCCGGCCGCCACCTGCCCCGGGTCGCCCGGCTCAAATTCCACTTGCGGTGAGCAGCCCAGGAAGATGACATGGGAGAGAAAGGCGTCGCCTGCATACCAGGCGGCCGCCAGGCCGGGCAGGGGAGCCGCGACCAGGCCGATGTCCGCCAGTGTCGCGGCCAGGGCGCGAACATCCGGAGGCCTATGGGCTGGATCGCCCGCATGCAGGATTAGCTTGTGTGCCATGGCCGCTATTGCAGCCGGAAGGGTTGTTCGTCGCGCAGGTTGAGCAGGCTGCGTGCGACGTCGATCACATCGTCGACAAAACGCTCGAGGTCACGCCAATCATCGGAGGAGCGCACCAGTTGCGAGCCCTCCTGCATGATCAGGCGCATACCATAACGGCCATCCGCACGGCTGGAGGGGGGATTGCGCTCGGCGGTCAGGTAGATGCCGGGTTCCGGATCACCCTCGCGCAGGATGGCGGCGATGTATTCATATTGATTGGCGTCGCCGCTGTCGATCTCGCCCAGGAACACGATACTGAATTCCCCGAAGCGATAGCGCCGTTTGGGAATGGCGGTGTGGATACTCGGTTTGTTCAGGCCGCTGGTCACGATGGCAACGATACTGGCGTCCGGTCCCGGCAGGCTCCTAGCGGCCGCCCGCGGCACTGGAACCGGTGGCATCCCACATGTAGGAGCAATCCAGGTGGGAGCGAATACGGATGATGCCGTCGAGGCCGTCCTCGACCATGATGGAGACGGGCGTACGGCTGCGCAGCCGGCGTACCGGACGGTGCATCCACATGGAACGCATGTTGCGGCTGATGGGATAGGTGGTGCGCAGGGCATCGGCGATGTGAATCACGTGCTCCACCCGCCTCAGGATGCCGGCATCGTCGGGCAGAGGAGTCTCGTCCCGGTACAGGCGCAGCTTGCGCGGTGGGGTGTCCTCGGGAAAACCGAGGATGGCGAGCTGGTCGCCGGCAGCGATGCCCCACTCGTCCATAATGGACACGACGGCGCGCGCCAGTTCGATACGGTCTTCCTCGGAGATTTCGCTCATCATGCTTCCCATTGCCATACAGGATTACGTCTAGTCTAGCATGCCCGCCGGAAGCCCGCTCTTACCCTTTAATTTCCAATGGTTACTGGTGGCGGCGCACCCGGTCGACAAACAGGCGCGACGCGGGGAGTCCATGGCGCAGCAGCAGGCCACGCAGGGGTGAGAGCAGCGTCTCGGCGCCGTTCACATAGACGTCATGCCCTTCCAGGGCCGGCAACTCGGCCACCACCTGGGCCGCCGCTTGCACCATGCCCCGCGCCACCGGGTCCAGGGTCTCCAGGGACAGCGCCAGTTCCTCCAGCACCTCGTCCGTCCAGGGCGGCGACTCGTGACTGACCAGGGGGTGGTACTCAAAATTGTCCAGGGCATCCTGCCAGGCCCGACAATGGTTGGCCAGGTAGTGTCCGTCCTGGTCGCGGGCGATCCAGTACAGCCGCATGGGCTGGTCATACTCCAGGGCGATGGCATGCTCGATCAGGCTCTTGATGGGCGCGAAACCGGTCTCGAAGGCGATGAAGAT
>DATHUT010000215.1:0-4313 GCA_035462005.1 Gammaproteobacteria bacterium
GGGCCTGGCGGCCGCGGGCGAGCTGTGGGAAACGGGTTTTTGCTGGGTTTTGGCCATGGGTCCTCCGGTACCACCGGTAGCGGCCCACCCTGCCCATGACTTTAATGGCTGGAAAGGCTTTCCAGCCGGACAGGCACGGTACCGCCGCCATTACCGGCAGGGTAACGGGGACCTGGCCAGGTTTCCGGGAACCCGGTCACGGAATCATACACATCCGGTGGGCTTCGGCAGGCCGCCCCACTTGCAGATCAGCTTCATGGGGCCCTTCTGGAAGATGTCGTACAGGTCTTTGGTGCTGACGCCCTGGGCTTTGGCAAAACGGCGGATGGGGGGCACGACCCCGTCGGTTTCGTACATCTGGCGTGCATCGAGGATGAATTTCATGATCTGGTCGTCGATCTCGAACTCGTCGCGACGCGCCAGTTCGCGGGCCACTTCCTCGTTCCAGTCGTCGCGGTTGGTCAAAAAGCCTTCACCGTCGGTTTGAATGTCCATACGCTTCCTCCATGGTTTGTGAATGAGTACAAGGGTAGTGACTGGTAAAGGATCCTGCCCACTGGCGGGTGTCGGCCGCATGGACGCGGCCGTCAAGCCTACAGGGATGTATTCACGGCGTCCCGCCAGTGGGCAGGATCCTTTACCAGCCGCTCATGTCCGTCAGGACGAACAACTTACCTCCAGCCGCCGTCCCCAGTCCGGCGGCGGCGCTGCATAGGCGACCATCTCCGGTTGTTCGTCAAAAGGCCGCTGCAACAGCGCCAGCAGGCGGTCGATTTCACGGTAATCGCCCCCTTGCGCGTCACGGATGGCCTGCTCGGCCAGGTAGTTGCGCAGTATGTACTTGGGATTCACGGCCTGCATGCGTGCCCGTCGTTGGGGGGCGTCCATACCCTCCTGCGCCAGTCGCTGGCGGTAGTCTTGTGCCCAGGTATCGAAGGCGGCTCGATCCACGAAGGAATCGCGCAGCGGGCAGCACGGGTCGTCGAAGTGCGCCAGGGTGCGGAAGCTGTTGGTGTGGTCGCAGTGATTGGCGGCCAGCAGGTCCAGCCAGCCTTGCGCCAATGCGGCATCGTCTTGCTGCCGCTCCCGCAGTCCCAGCTTGGCGGCCATGCCCTGGTCATGGGCCTGGCGGAACTGCTCCTGGTAAAGATCGAAACCGGCCTTGGCCAGTTCCACCGCGGCTTCCGGTTCGGGGTGCAGCAGGGGCAGCAGGGCCTGGGCCAGGCAGCTGACGTTCCACAGGCCGATGTCCGGCTGGCGATCGAAGGCGTAGCGGCCGTGATGGTCGGAGTGGTTGCAGATGAATCCGGGCTGGTAGTCATCCAGGAAACCGAAGGGACCATAGTCCAGGGTCAGGCCCAGGATGGACATGTTGTCCGTGTTCATCACCCCGTGGGCGAAACCCACCAGCTGCCATTGGGCGATGAGGCGGGCGGTGCGTGCCACCACTTCCTGGTAGAAGGCCGGGTAGCGATCCTCCCGCTCCCGGAGTTCGGGATAGTGGTGTTCGATGACGTAGTCGGCCAACTGCCGCAGCCGGTCATGCTGGCCGCGGTAGAAGAATATCTCGAAGGAACCGAAGCGCACATGGCTGGGCGCCATGCGCAGCAACAGGGCGCCGGCCTCGATCTGTTCACGGTACACCTCTTCCTCGCTGCCCAGCATGCACAGGGCGCGGGTGGTGGGTATGCCCAGGCCGTGCATGGCCTCGGAGCAGAGGTATTCGCGTACCGTGGAACGCAACACGGCACGGCCGTCGCCCCGGCGTGAATAGGGGGTGGGACCGGCGCCCTTGAGTTGCAGTTCCCAGCGCTCGCCGCGCCGGTTCAGCACCTCGCCGAGGAGGATGGCGCGACCGTCGCCGAGCTGCTCCACATAGTGGCCGAACTGGTGGCCGGCGTAGAGCATGGCGATGGGGTCGGCGCCGGGCAGGGGGCGGCTGCCATTGAGATAGTCCACGAACTCGGCACGGCCCGCCTCACCCGGATCCAGGTCGATGAGCGCGGCCGCCGTCGCGTTGAAGCTGGCCAGGTGGGCGGCCAGCAACGGGGTGGGTTGCAGGCGGCCGTGAAAGTCCTCCGGCAGGCGTCCAAAACTGTTGCTGTATTGCAGTTGTTCGAGGCTGGGCATGGAAGCGATGATGGGCAGCGTCCCGGAAGGCTTCAACCCCTGGAATGAGCAGGAATTACCAGGGGTCGGGATGTATCGCTACAATGAATCCCATCATTCCTGCGTAGGCGGGAATCCATAGGTTAAACAAGTGGATTCTCGCCAGCGCAGATTCGTTAGTATGTATTTGCCACCAGCCATGCACGGGTCGTCATGAGCGAACAAAAACTGCATTTCATCAGCAAGCCAAACTATGGCCGCATCCGCAAGGACAAGGTGGTGCGGCTGCGCTACGCTGTTTTCGACCGCCAGGGCGAGCATGCCCTGGAGTTCCGTGACGACCTCTACTACCTCCATGGTGGCTATGGCGGCGCATTTCCCAAGATCGAGGCGGCCCTGGAGGGCATGGACATCCACGGCAAGACCGAGGTGGAGCTGGAACCGGAGGAGGGCTATGGTCCTTACGACCCCGCCCTCCTGATCACGGCGCCGCTGGAGGAATTTCCGCCCGAGGCCCGCCAGCTCGGCGCGCGACTGGAGGGCGAAACGCCCGATGGCCGCAGCGTGCCCTTCCGGGTGGTGAAACTGGAGGGCGACCGGCTCACCGTGGACGGCAATCATCCCCTGGCGGGGCGGCAATTGCGCTTCGTCCTGGAGGTGCTGGACATCCGCAATGCCACGGAGGCGGAGATTGCCGCCGGCCATGCCTTCGTTCACCCCCGGGAGGGCGTCCGGCACTAGCCCGCGGGCGGCCTCGGTGCCCGCCCGCGATGCGTCCCCCAGCCTCTATGATTTCCTTGCCCATCGATCCCCTGTTGCCCGAGATCCGGCGCTTGCTGCAGGTCCACAACCGGCTGGTCATCCAGGCCGCGCCTGGCGCCGGCAAGACCACCCGGGTGCCACCGGCCCTGCTGGACGCAGACTGGCTGGGCGGACAGCGTATCCTCCTGCTGGAGCCGCGCCGGCTGGCAACGCGGGCGGCGGCGCGGCGCATGGCCGCGGAACGGGGCGAGGCGGTGGGCGAGACCATCGGCTATCGCACCCGGCTGGATACCAGGGTGGGACCGCGCACCCGCATCGAAGTGGTCACCGAGGGCATCCTCACGCGCATGCTGCAGCAGGACCCGGCCCTGGAGGGAATCGGCGCCGTGCTGTTCGATGAATTCCACGAGCGCAGCCTGCAGGCGGACCTGGGCCTGGCCCTGAGCCTGGAATCCCAGGCCGCCCTGCGCGAGGACCTGCGCCTACTGGTGATGTCCGCCACCCTGGAGGGGATCCCCCTGGAGGCGTACATGGAGGCACCGATATTGCGCAGCGAGGGGCGCAGCCATCCAATCAGGGTGCGTTACCTACCCTGCAACGAGGCGGCCGACCGCACCCCCATCGCCCGGGTGGTACGCACGGTACTGGGGGTGCTGGCGGAAGAGGAGGGCGACATTCTGGTGTTCCTGCCTGGCACCGGTGAGATCCGCCGCGTGCTGGAGGGCCTGGAACAGGCCCGCCTGGATCCTTCCATCCTGCTCTGTCCCCTGTACGGTGACCTGGAGGCCGCCGCCCAGGATGCGGCCATCCAGCCGGCACCGGCCGGTCGGCGCAAGCTGGTGCTGGCCACAGCCATTGCCGAGACCAGCCTTACCATCGAGGGTGTACGCGTAGTGGTGGATGCGGGGCGCGCGCGGGTGGCGCGCTTTGACCCCACCAGTGGTATGACTCGGCTGGTGACCCAGCGGGTATCGAAGGCGGCGGCGGCCCAGCGTTGTGGCCGCGCCGGCCGCACGGCCCCGGGCAGCTGCTATCGGCTCTGGGACGAAGGCACCCAGGCGGGCCTGCTGGCGCAGACACCGGCGGAGATCCTGGCCGCGGACCTCGCGCCCCTGGCCCTGGAGCTGGCGCGCTGGGGTACCCGCGACCCCGCCAGCCTGCGTTGGCTCGATGCCCCGCCTGCGGGGGCGTATGCCCGCGCCGTGTGCCTGTTGCAGGCGCTGCAGGCGCTCGATGACGAGGGCGGCATCACTCCCCATGGCCGGCGCATGGCGGAGCTGCCCCTGCATCCACGTCTTGCGCACATGGTAATGCGTGGCCACGAATTGGCGTTGGGTGGGCTGGCCTGCGAGCTCGCGGCCCTGTTGAGCGAGCGCGACATCCTGCGCGGCCGGGAGCGGGACCTGGATCTGCAGCATCGAGTGGAACTGCTGCGCCAGGCG
>DATHUT010000216.1:0-2387 GCA_035462005.1 Gammaproteobacteria bacterium
GGCAGCATGCGCCAGTGGTTCACCGACGTGGGCATCACCTACGACCAGCGCAACGCCATGATCGTCGGCATCGCCATGGGCTTCGCGGTCATCCCCACCATCTTCTCCATTGCCGAGGACGCCGTCTTCACCGTGCCACGCCACCTGACCCAGGGCTCGCTGGCGCTGGGCGCCACGCGCTGGCAGACGGTGCTGGGCGTGGTGCTGCCCACCGCCAGCCCGGGTATATTTTCCGCGGTGATGATGGGCTTCGGCCGCGCCGTGGGCGAGACCATGATCGTGCTCATGGCCACCGGCAACAGCCCGGTGGTCAATTTCAATATCTTCGAGGGCATGCGCACCCTGTCGGCCAATATCGCCGTGGAGCTGCCGGAAACGGCCGTGGGTTCGACCCATTTCCGGGTACTGTTCCTCGCCGCCCTGGTGCTGCTGGCATTGACCTTCGTGGTCAATACCGTGGCCGAGATCATTCGCCAGCGCCTGCGTACGCGCTACAGCAACCTGTAATCCGGGGATCGGAATCGACATGAAAGACTGGTTCAAAAGCGGCTCGCCCTGGATCTGGCTCAACGGCGGCGCCGTCGCCATCAGCATGATCATGGTCATCGGCCTCATCGGCCTCATTGCCGTGCGCGGCTTCGGTCACTTCTGGGCCGCCGATGTGGCGCTCATCAAGACCACCGATCACGAGGGCAAGACCAGCATGATGCTGGGGGAACTGGTGCGTTCCCAGACCATACCGACGACCGTGGCCCGGGACGCCGGCTACCATGTGCCCGAGGGCATCGACCTGGTGACCCGATACCTGATCAAGCAGGGCAACCGCGACCAGTTCGGTCGCGACTTCGTCTGGCTCCTGGGACTGGGCATGGCGCCTTTCGAATACCCGGAAGACGTCTATGTGATCGAGCGCCGCGAGTGGGGCAACTTCTACGGCCAGCCGGTTGCCCTGCTGAGCGGTGGCGAAACCGTCGCCCGCGCCGCGGAGACGGATTTCCGGGAACAGCTGCAGGCCGCCGTGACGCGCAGCCTGCAATTGCACAAGCGTATCAAGCGCCTGGAAAAGGGTGACATCGGCCGCATCAACCGCGACCTGGAGCGCCTGCGCCTGGACGAGCGCAGCCTGGAGCTGCAGGACCCGCCTGCCGCGGTGCGCAACGCCGAGGAACGGCGCATCGAGGAAAGACGCACCATACTCGAGGCCGAGTATGGTGTATTGCGCAAGGAACTCGACCTGCTCTACACCGAGACCAAGCGTGACAGCCTGCGCATGCGCATGAGCGATGGACAGGAAGTGGACATCAACCTGGCGTCCATCGTACGCGCCACCACGCCCAATGCCATGTCCGTGCCGGCCAAGCTGGGCCAGTACATGGAACGCCTGTGGGAGTTCCTCAGCGACGACCCGCGCGAGGCCAATACCGAGGGCGGCATCTTCCCGGCCATCTTCGGCACCATCTCCATGGTATTCGTCATGTCCATCATGGTGACCCCCTTCGGCATCCTCGCCGCCATCTACCTGCGCGAATACGCCCGGCAGGGACCGGTGCTCAGGCTCATCCGCATCTCCGTCTACAACCTGGCCGGTGTGCCCTCCATCGTCTACGGCGTGTTCGGCCTGGGCTTCTTCGTCTATTTCCTGGGCGGCAACATCGACCGCCTGTTCTACGAGGCCGCCCTGCCCTCGCCCACCTTCGGCACCCCGGGCCTGTTTTGGGCCTCCCTGACCCTGGCCCTGCTGACCCTGCCCATCGTCATCGTATCCACCGAGGAAGGCCTGGCGCGTATCCCCTCCACCATCCGCCAGGGCAGTCTGGCGCTGGGTGCAACCAAGGCCGAGACCCTGTGGAAGGTAGTCATCCCGCTGGCCACGCCGGCCATGATGACCGGCCTGATCCTCGCCATCGCCCGCGCCGCCGGCGAGGTGGCGCCGCTGATGCTGGTGGGCGTGGTCAAGCTCGCCCCCACCCTCCCCGTGGACGGCACTTTCCCCTTCGTGCACCTGGAGCGCAAGATCATGCACCTGGGCTTCCACATCTATGACGTCGGCTTCCAGAGCCCCAACGTGGAGGCGGCGCGGCCTTTGGTCTATGCAACCGCGCTGATCCTGGTGATCCTGATCGTGATCCTCAACCTGACCGCGATCAGCATCCGCAACCACCTGCGTGAACGCTACCGCAGCGCGTCCGACTGAACCGAAGCACATTCCGGATCCACGACATGAACAGTGAGCAAACCGCCATGAACGAACAGACCAGCCAATCGACCCGGGGCCATGTGACCATCTCGGCCAGCCAGGCGCGCGGCGACATCGCCCCCAAGACCCTCTCACTGGCGGATGAGAAGACCAAGATCGCCGTACAGAATCTGAATCTCTATTACGGCAG
>DATHUT010000217.1:0-5333 GCA_035462005.1 Gammaproteobacteria bacterium
CAGGGGGGCGCGCTACTGCTGTTCAGTCTGTTGATATACCTGAACCACGCATTGCGGCGCAGCTCGTGACCCACTTGCGGAGTCAGAAATCCTTCTCGTAGGAGGGGCGAGCATGAAAAAAGCCGAACCTCGCGGTTCGGCTTTTTTGCGGGCCAGAGGCGCCGGGATCAGAGGCTGGAGTAGTAGGCCGCCAGATCCTCGATGTCCTGGTCGCTAAGCGGCTTGGCCATGGGCGACATCATGGGATCATTGCGGGTCCCGTCGCGGAAGGCCTTCATCTGCTTGGCCAGGTAGGGGGCATGCTGGCCAGCCAGATTGGGCCACAGGGGGTTGGGGCTGACACCGGCCGGGCCATGACAACCGGCACAGGTAGTGGACTTGGCCTTGCCGGCGGCGGGATCACCCGCCATGACCGCGCCACTCAGTCCCATCAGAACACCGGCCATCGCGGCCACCATTACCTTATTCATGTACATTCTCCATGCGAGTGCTATAGGGGCGAATCGGATCGTCGCGGTATTCTGGCAAAGCCGCTGGGGACTGTAAATGTTCCCGATCAGTGCAGCGCCGCCACGCTCATGATCATACAGACGTCCAGCCGTGCATTTTGTTCCCGAGACACCACCAGTTGACATAAATACAATGGCTTAGCGCCATACCCCGCGCCGGCTCGCGGCGCCCCGGCATTGGCCGTGGCGCGAACTTTGTGTAGTATCGATCCGTACTGAGGCGGAATGACTGGCAACGCCGCCCATCACCACGACCATAACTAGAATGAGCCATGATGGACCTGTGCCTCGATAACTTGCAGCCTGGGCTGGTGCTCGTCCACCCAGCCGTGGACAGCAAGGGCAATGTACTGCTCGGGAAAGGGGTTCGGCTCACAGCACGGCATCTGACGCTGTTGCGCGCCCATGGCGTCACCCACGTCGATGCCGCCCCTTCCGGAACGGAATCCACCGGGGCAGCCGCCCCGTCGGTGCAAGAGGCATCCATGCAAATCGAAGAGCAATTCCGCAACACCAACCCCGACCACCCCCTGATTTCGGAACTCAAGCGCATCTGCCTGCGGCGTCGCCAGGGTACGGGGGAATCCACATGAGCGATGCACGCGACCTGATCGACGATACCCTGGAACTGGCCTCCTTGCCCGCCGTGGTACTGCGCGCACTGGAGTTGCTCAACGCCCCGGACAGTTCCGCGGCCGACATCGGCCAAGTGATCAGCGAGGACCCGGCGCTCAGCGTCCGCTTGCTGCGCATCGTTAACAGCTCTTTCTACGGCTTTCCTTCCCGTATCGAGACCATTTCCCGGGCCATCACCATCGTCGGCACCCTGGAGATCACCGATCTCGTTCTGGGCTCCAGTGCCGTGGAGGCCTTCGCGGGTTTGCCCAACGAGCTGATCGACATGCAACAATTCTGGGAACACAGCCTCTATGCAGGCGTGGTGGCTCGGGTGCTGGCCCGCCATCATCGCGCCCCCAACACGGAACGCTTCTTTGTCAGTGGGTTGCTGCACGACATCGGCTCGTTGGTGCTCTACCACCAGCGTCCCGAGGAATCCCGCCGCGCCCTGGAACTGGCTCGCGCCGGTCGCCCCCTGCACCAGGTGGAGCAGGAAATCTTCGGTTTCGACCACAGCGACGTGGGTGCGGAACTGATGCAGGCCTGGAACCTCCCCGAGGCCTTCGTCGAAGCCGCCCGTCACCACCACCGCCCGGTGGAGGCACAGGAATTCCCGCTCGAAACGGCCATGGTGCACCTTGCCGACGTCATCGCCGCCGGCGCCCACCTCACGGGCAGCGCCACCAACCAGGTGCCGCCCCTGGAACCGCGCGCCTGGGAACTCACCGGTCTGGCCCTGGACATCACCGAGTCCGTAATCGAGGAAGCGGACCGCCAGTACACCGACGCCCTGGCCGTGATCCTGCCACCTGCGAGCGCAGCCTGAAGAACGGGCTTCGGCCCGGGCATCCATTCCTTCCCCCCCCGCAGCGCACTGGATGGTGAGCATTCAACTCGCGGGGGGAATACAGGTATCATGCATCCTCCTGCCACTACCACGGTCCGCCAGACCTCCTGCTCATGAGCCTAGACAACGGAAAAATCCAAGCCATCCTGCGCAATGTGGGCCACTTCACCGCCCTGGACGAGCAACAGTTGGCTGAGTTGGCCGCCGCCACCCGCCTGGTGCGGCTGGGAGAGAACGAAAACCTGTTCCAGCATGGCCAGCCCGCCGAGGATTTTTTCCTGGTCCTGGCCGGGCAGATCAAGCTGTTTCGGCTATCCGAAGGCGGCGATGAAAAGGTCATTGAGATCATCACCCCCGGGCGTCTGTTCGCCGAGGCGGTGATGTTCATGGAACGCCAGGTCTATCCCGTCAATGCCCAGGCCGTGCAGGCCACGGAGCTGCTGGCCATCTCCAGCCGGGTCTTTACGCGCATCCTGCGGGAATCGGTGGACACCTGTTTCCGGGTCCTGGGGGTGATGAGCCAACGCCTGCACCGGCACCTGAACGAGATCGACAGCCTTACCCTGCACAATGCCACCTATCGGCTGGTGAGCTACCTGCTCAACGAGGCCGCCCAGAGCAGCCGCGACCAGCCCAGCCTGCAGCTCAATACCCCCAAGCACGTGGTGGCCTCGCGCCTGTCCATCCAGCCGGAAACCCTGTCGCGCATCCTTTCCCGGCTGTCCAAGCAAAACCTGATCGAGGTGCGCGGCAGCCACATCGAGGTGCTGGACTACGACGGCCTGCTGGAACTGGTCGCCGGGCAGATCTAGGAGCCACGGTGGGAAAACCATGCGATCGCCATGGTGGCAAATCCCTGCCCATGTACTAAATACAGGATGTAGTCCAACGTTCGCCGCCTGGCAACAGGCAAGGAGGAGCACATGCTGGATCCCGTCAGTCAATCCGACAACAAATTCTATGTGGCCTGGCATAGCAAGCGGGCCTTCAAGGCCGGCAAGTACAACGACCGGATCATGACCTATGAAGAGGCGGTCCGGGAGGCCGAAAAGCTGGCCGCCGAGCACCCCGAAAACACCTACTGGGCCGAACATGTGCCAAAGAAGTTCGCCCCGCATTAACCCTGTCGCACAATCAGGCTACAATGACCCACTCCATACCCGGAGTGGGTTTTTGTTGGTCCCATGAAACGCCTGACTCTGATCCGCCATGCCAAGTCCGACTGGGACAACCGCCTGCCCGACTTCGAGCGCCCGCTGAATGCGCGTGGTGAAGGGGACGTGCCCCACATGGCCGCGCGCATGGTCCAATACTACGAGCGGCCGGATCAACTGCTGAGCAGTCCCGCGGTACGCGCCCTGCGCACCACTACTTTGCTCGCACAGGGGCTCGGTATACAGGAACAGGAGATCCGGACCGAGCAAGGCCTCTACAACGCCAGCGCCCGGGCGCTACTCGATTGCCTGCGCACCACCGACGACCACATCGAGCACCTGGTGCTGGTGGCCCACAACCCCGGCATCACCGACCTGGCCAATCAATTGACCAACTCCCGCATCGACGATCTGCCCACCTGCGCCGTGCTGGGTGCCGAACTGGAGATCGAGCACTGGCGCGAGGCGCGCCCGGGTCACGGACGGGTACGCTATTACGATTACCCCAAGAATACTTCCGCCCCCGAACAGCGAGACTGAGGCATGCCGTTACCCTTTCCCTGGATTGCCCTGTTTCTGGCGTGCGGCCTGGCGTTGATCCAATGGCTCATGCCGCAACTACCACTGCTCACCCGCCTGCTCATGAACGAATTCGGCTTCGTCGTCTGCCTGATCGGCAGCGGCTTGGCCATCCGCGACCTGCGTCGAGACGACCTGGCATCACGGCACTGGGTGCCGCTGCTGGGCTGCGTATTGTTCGTGCCGGGCTTTCTCTACGTCGGGCTGCAGCTCTGGCCGGCGGGCACCCTGTAGGAGCGGCCTCCGGCCGCGAACCTGGTCACCGGCTCAGCCCGCGATGGCGTCCCGCACCCGCATCAGGCGACCCCGCACCTCGGCGGCCAGCTGCTCCACACCCGGCTTATCCACCAGCTTGAGCACGGCGGAAGGATCCATGAAGGCCACTGTGGTGGAACCGTCTTCCTCTTCCCGCACCACCACGTTGCAGGGCAACAGCAGGCCAATGTCCGGATCGGCATCCAGGGCCTGGTTGGCCAGGGCAGGATTGCAGGCGCCGAGGATCTTGTAGGGGCGCTTGTCGAGATCCAGCTTCTTTTTCAGGGTGGCCTTGACGTCAATCTCGGTGAGCACGCCGAAACCTTCTTCCATCAGGGCCGCCGTGACCTTGGCGACTGCGTCATCGAATCCTTCCTTGACCGTTACATTGAAACCGTACATTGCATTACTCCTGTCGTTGAATCATGAACCCCGGTTCGCGGGCAGAGCCCGCTCCTACAGGGTGCGTGCCACCATTCCCCGCACGTGCCATCATTCCCCGCGCGGGCGGGATCCAAGCCGCGCGCGTTGCCAGAGCAGGTAGGCGGCCGGGATCACCAGCAGGGTGAGCAGGGTGGAGGTCACCATGCCGCCCACCATGGGTGCGGCGATGCGGCGCATCACCTCGGAGCCGGTACCGGTGCCGAACATGATGGGCAGCAGGCCGGCGATGACCGTCAGCGCCGTCATCAGCTTGGGGCGCAGGCGCTGCACCGCGCCCTCGATCACCGCATTATAGAGGTCCTGCAGTTCCGGTGCCTGCTTGCGCTCCCGCAGCCGGTCCCAGGCAAGATTGAGATACAGCAGCATCACCACGCTGGTTTCCACCGCCACGCCGGCCAGGGCGATGAAGCCCACGCCCACCGCCACCGACAGGTTGTACTCCAGCAGCCAGAGCAACCAGACCCCGCCCACCAGGGCCAGGGGCAGCATGGCGAGGATGATGACCACTTCGGCGACACGACGAAAATTCAGGTACAACAGTAGCACGATGCTGGCCAGGGTCACCGGCACGATGACCCGCAGGCGCTCGATCGCCCGTTCCATGTACTCGTACTGTCCCGACCAGCTCAGGGCATAGCCCGCCGGCAGTTCCACCTGCTCCTCCACCGCCTGCCGCGCCGCTGTCACGTAGGAACCCAGGTCGCGACCCTGAATGTCTACGTACACCCAGCCATTGGGACGGGCGTTCTCGCTGCGGATCATGTTGGCGCCGGCCTCGATGCGCACCTCGGCCACGTCGCCGAGGGTGATCCAGGCGCCGGCGGGGGTCGACAGTGGCAGATCACGCACCCGCCCGGGTGAATCACGAAGATCCTGACCGTAGCGCAGATTCACCGGGTAGCGCTCCAGGCCCTCCACCGTCTCGGT
>DATHUT010000218.1:0-2567 GCA_035462005.1 Gammaproteobacteria bacterium
TCTTCTTTGCCCGGCTTCTTGCGCATGCTGTCGATGTTGATGGGCACCACCACGGTCTTCTTGGGTTCGTCGACGAAGCGCGGGCGCATGTTCATCTCCTCGCCCAGGGCCGCGGCCAGTTCCTGCTCCCGCGCGGAGATCAGGCCCAGGCAGTCACGGATGCCCAGGATGGTGTTCTCGCTCAGTGGGTGGCGCATGCCATTGGGTACATGGGTATCCTTGGCCACGTCGGTCAGCACCCGCTTCATCATGCGCAGGATGCGTTGTTCCTTGGTGAGTTCTTCGTCGGACATGGGAATGATCTCGGTACGGTATGTCGGTCTAGTGTACACAGAAACCCCCGTTTATGGCGCCTGATTCCACGGTGCTGAGCGGGGTTTTACCGGTGCCCCCTGTAGGAGCGGGCTCTGCCCGCGAACGGCCGGTGGCACCTCGAACGGTTCGCGGCCAAGGCCGCTCCTACAGGGAGGCCGCCGGGGCGCCCGCAGGTTGTTCGCGGCCATCTCTCGACCGCTACACGGTCTCACTTTGAGGCCGCTCCTACGGGATTGGTGACACGATCAGGTCGTGCTCACCCGCCCTGTTCCAGCGCGTCCCAGCGGGTGTAGGCCTGTTTCAGCTCTACCTCCAGCTCTGCCAGGCGGGCCTGGAGAGCACCGACCTGGTCGCCCTCCTGGTACAGCGCGGGATCGGCAAGGCGTGCGTGCAGCGCTTCCTGCTCGGCCTCCAGGGCCTCGATGCGTTTCGGCAACTCTTCCAGTTCGCGCTGTTCCTTGTAGCTGCGCTTGCGTGGCTTGCTGGCCGGGGTCGGTGCTGGCGCGGACTTGGCCGTCGGCCGGCTGATCGCGGGTGGTGCCGCCGTGACCCGCTGGCGCAGCCAGTCACTGTAGCCGCCCACGTATTCCCGCACCTGGCCCTTGCCTTCGAACACCAGGGAACTGGTGACCACCTGGTCGAGGAAGGCGCGGTCGTGACTTACCAGCAACAGGGTGCCCTGGTAGTCCAGCAGCCGTTCCTCCAGCAGGTCCAGGGTTTCGGCATCCAGGTCGTTGGTGGGTTCGTCGAGCACCAGCAGGTTGGAGGGTTTGGCGAACAGCCGTGCCAACAGCAGGCGATTGCGCTCGCCGCCGGACAGGGCCTTGACCGGGGTGCGTGCGCGCTCGGGTGCGAACAGGAAATCCTGCAGGTAGCTGATCACATGGCGGTCGGCGCCATTGACGGTGATCTTTTCGCGCCCTCCGGCCAGATTGTCGAGCACGGATTTTTCCTCTTCCAGCTGGGCGCGCAGCTGGTCGAAGTAGGCGATTTCCAACTTGGTGCCCAGGTGGATCTTGCCGCTGCTGGGGGCGAGCTGGCCCAGTAGCAGGCGCAGCAGGGTGGTCTTGCCCACGCCGTTGGGACCGATGATGCCGATGCGGTCACCGCGCTGGATGATGGTGGAGAAATCCCGCACGATCCACTGCTCGTCGTAGCGGTAGGAGACGTTTTCGGCTTCCACCACCAGCTTGCCGGAGCGTTCCGCCTCCTGGGCCTGCATGTGCACATTGCCGAGGCGCGCCTGGCGGGCCTGGCGTTCCTGGCGCATGGCCTCGAGGGCGCGCACCCGGCCCTCGTTGCGGGTGCGCCGTGCCTTGATGCCCTGGCGGATCCAGACCTCTTCCTGGGCCAGTTTCTTGTCGAATTCGGCGTTGAGTTTTTCCTCGGCGTCGAGCATGGCCTGCTTACGTTCCAGGTAGCTGCGGTAGTCGCAGGGCCAGTCGGTGAGCCGGCCGCGTTCCAGGTCGAGGATGCGGGTGGCCAGGCGCTGCAGGAACATGCGGTCATGGGTGACGAACAGCAGGGCGCCACGGAAGCCGAGCAGGAATTCCTCCAGCCAGGTGATGGAATCGATGTCCAGGTGGTTGGTGGGTTCGTCCAGCAACAACAGGTCCGGCTGGTCCACCAGGGCGCGCGCCAGCAGTACCCGGCGCTTGAGCCCGCCGGACAGGTCATCGAAGGACAAGTCGGCGTCCAGCTGCAGCCGCGACAGCACGGTCTCGACCCGCTGTTGCAGTTGCCAGCCGTCCGCCGCTTCCAGTTCATGCTGGACCTGTTCCAACTCATCGAGCAGGGCGGTGCCGCCCCCCTCGGCCAGGCGCAGGCCGAGATCGTGGTAGCGGTGCAGCAGCTGGCCCACGCCCCCCAGGCCGCCGGCCACCACATCGAAGACGTTGCCGTGCAGGCCCTGGGGTACTTCCTGACTCAGGCGGGTCACACGCAGGTTCTGGGTTCGTTCCAGGGTGCCGCTGTCCGGCTGCAGCTCACCGGCGATGACCTTCATCAGGGTGGACTTGCCGGCGCCGTTGCGCCCCACCAGGCACAGCCGCTCACCGGCCTCGATCTGGAGCTGGACCTGGTTCAGGAGCGGGGGGCCGCCGAAGCCGAGGCTGACGTCGCGCAAGCGCAGCAGTGCCATGGAAATTCCGTTGCTGGTGAGAGAAAGAGGGGCGAGTCTAGGGGCTGCGGGGGCGGGCGGCAAGGCCGGGACGATGTCCAGAACTGCAGACTGGTTCACATTCGGCCGCTAC